>NZ_JAQFIQ010000036.1 GCF_029504745.1 Breznakia sp. PF5-3
TTCATTTTTAATACCTGCCTTTATTCCTGTATTGTATCAATCATTCTTACATTATTTTTGTACCATTAGGTATTCTTTGGTTGAATTAAGCGTAAAATAAAAAAATGAACGTTTTTGTGATATTTACCCACTAATATATGCTCAAAGCTTTTTTGATTATAGGTAGAAGCTTTTAAATGAAGGGCAATTTTATTTAGATAAACATGAAGGAGGGTAATAGATTTCAATATAATATTATATTATTAGCTCATGAAAAGGTTAAATGGTGCAGGAGCAGGAACCTGTATTTGACGGGAAAGAAAAGTATTATATTTGTATAAAACACATTAAAAGATGATGAAAAAAAAGATTGTTTTATAGTGTAATTTAATCAAGAGAAAAGACAACGTTTTACAAGTAATTATAAAAAATAAAAAGTTGAGAACTTTTCGCAACTTTCAAACGTCACTGAAAATAGAGGAAGGGAGATTGAATGGTATATTGAAGTATTACATAAATTGGTACTGCGAATGAATGTTTCAATATACTAGAAAGAAAGATGAGGGCGGTGAAAAATGAATGAAGAAAAAACCAAGTAAATGGCTAGCGAAACTAACATTTATTCTGTTAGTCACGTTTGTTGTCATTGGACAACTTACCATGAACAAACTTGGAGCGGAAGATAATTCTTCAGATACAAAGACGGAAGATGTTATGAAGGATGTTGATGAAAAGATATCGTTTAGATCGATACAGCCATTAATGTTTGAAGATGTTCCTATGTATTTGGAGGTGAATGGTGTGGTACAAGAAATCACAATATCTCCAGGTTTAGTATCGGACGCAGTAGAAAAATTGACACTAGAGGATGGTGTAAAATTTCAAAGAGCAGTACTTAGAAGGGAAGAAGGTGGAAACACCACGGAAGTAGATATTATTCGAGTGGGGAAGCTCGATGATGAAATCTATTATTCTCTAGCAAATCAACAGAATACAGGAATTTTATTAAAGGAGAATGAGAAATTAGTAATTGTGTGTAAGTCAGTATATGGCTTTACATACGAATATGATCCACTAAAGGGGAGTGTGAGTGGACCAGCGACAACATGGAAAGATGATGCAGTTGATATCCATGTAAAGGCTGAAAAATATCATCATATTAGTAAGATTGAATACATTGATAAAAACAATGTAGTTACTCAGGTATCAATAAGTGATAATAAGGATATGACTTTTTCAATACCTGCTAGCGCTTTAAATGGTGATATGAGAGTAAAAGCAGAGTTTCTATCAGATGCACTTTATACAATTACAGAAGCACCATCCGATGGAATCCAGCAAGGTGATTTATGTTTAAATGCAACCACAAGTGGTGAGTTCATTCCAAGTGTTACACCAGGGAGTACACAATCGTTTATGTTGTTTTCACAATCATGGACAGGTGGGGATGAATGGTATTTGAATATGTTAGCAATTAATGGCGAAAGTGTAGAAGTGCCATTGGTTTATGATATTGGGTCAACTACCACAACAACACTTAAAAACGGTTCAATTGTAACCATAGAGTTAACAGGTAAAGGTGCGAGCTTGGCTTGGAAGGCTGGCGATAGCAGTAAAAAGCGGTGCCTTTATGTAATCACGGTTAGTGATATTCAAGAAGATATGGTTTTAACTGGAAACTTTAAGCTTGGTGGAAAGCGTGAAATGATTATTCGTGACATGATTGGTATTTCGAAAGTGGGAGCTGCCAAACAAACAGTAGTAAGAAATGCATGGGTAAGTGGAACAGGTTATGATAATCCTGGGGATCACTTCTTCTACAACTTACAACCGAATGATGGGGATACTGTTTATGATGCATACTACAAGGAAAGAGATAATGTAGGAGATCCAGCACAAAGTTATAATATTTATTTATATACAGTGAAGCCAGGATACAATCCAAATACGGCAACTTATAGAGTTTATTATAATGGTGTGGAAGGAGATTATTCAAAGATTTTTCTAGCTTCTGGTAATGCTCAAGAGGTGGCAGCCAGTCTGGTAACAAATTATCGGCATTTTGATCCTTTTAAGAAGTTGGGAATCGCTGGTGGAGGAAAAATCAATGGTGATGGTTTCTTTGTCGAAGCAGCAAGAGAAGGATATACACATGTGTTTGCACTAAAAGAACATCCTGCAAATAATCAAGTTATTGATTTGAAAGCTACACCATATCAATATAATTTAATTTTTGATATGGATGGTGGTACCTATGCTAATACGGATTTAAATTTAGAAAAATACACATTGAATGGAACAACTGCAACGGAAAAGAAAAGTGATGGTTCACTTGTAACGTATACATTAGAACATGATACGGCAACTGCACATATGCCTGTTGTTGCACCTAAGAAAGAAGATTATTTCTTTAAGGGATGGAAGCTTTATAAAGATGGTGTAGCAGTATCAGATACGTTATATTCATTAGGTCAATCATTTGAAATTAATGAAGATACAATAGCTTATGCAAAAGGTGATTTAAAGTATGATGAAGGTCATACATTTACCTTCGTAGCACAATGGAGCAATGTATTAGATAGTACAGATACGGCAGAGTATGATGCATATTTTTATAAAGAAGATCCATTAAATGGAACTCATGTTCATGATGGTAAAAAGTATACTATCGTCAAAGAGATTAATGATTTTGGAACGGTTGGCGGAACAATCGTGGTATTAAATGATTTTCATCCAGGAAGTGATTATGAATTGAATAATGATTCAAAAGTTAAAATCGTAGGATTAAAGGATGAAACGGAAAGTGGTTATAAAGCACATAATCAAATTATTTATTATTATGATTTAATACCAAATAAACTTACCATTGAAAAAACGGTAAGCGGATCTTATGCAAATAGATCAACAGCGTTTGAAATAGAAATTCAATTGATAAATCCAGATAAGACGAATTTTAATGGAACAATTGATTATACAGGGAAAACAACACATGCAAACAATCAAGCTTTAGCAAATGGAACATTAACATTTATTGATGGAAAGGCATCAATTACTTTAAAGCATGGACAAAGCATTACTTTTGAAACTACTCCTGGAGTGGAATACAAAGTAATAGCAAAACCCTCTACAAGGGGATATGAATTTGCATATACAGGAACAGGAACGTGTACAAATGAACACGCGACAGGAACGTTGAGTGATGATCATGAAGTGTTGATTACGGGAACAAGAGATTATATCCCAGATATGGGAATTCAAGGTTCACCTTTGGTAGTAATATTCATGGGTGTTGTTGGACTTAGTGGCATCTTAGTTAAGATGATATATCGTAAAAGAAAATGTTAGCAATTAAAGAAAAAATAGAAAAACAGCGAGATCCAAATAAACAACCTACAGTATTACAAGATATTCTATATTTGTTTATTAAGATTATTGCAATTATTGGTATTTTTATCTTATTATTTACGCTTATATTTGGGATTCATCGCAATGCAAATGCAGATATGGATCCTGCAATCAAAGATGGTGATCTGATACTCTATTATCGATTTGATAAAAATTATACAGCTAAGGATTTGGTTATGTATGAGTATGATGACACGACTTATGTATCAAGAGTTGTTGCTGTAGCAGGAGATCAAGTGGATATCAATGAAGAAGGACTTATCATAAATGGTTCACTTCAACAAGAATACGATATTTATACAGATACTTTACGATATGCAACTGATGTTGAATTTCCTTTGGAAGTAAAAACAGGAGAAATCTTTGTATTAGGTGATAATCGAGAGCAAGCAAGCGATAGTAGAATTTTTGGCTCAATCAAGATAAAAAATACCTTTGGAAAAGTATTTATGATTATACGAAGAAGAAATTTATAAAAATATAATGGAGGACAATATGACAAAATTAAGAAAAGTATTATCAATAATGATGGTAAGTATTATGACATTTACACTTATTGCAGTTTCAACAGTGAACACAGCTGCAGCAAGTGATAGCAAGGAAGTAACAATTACAAAGACTTTATCAATTGCTGATGGTATTACAACACCAAGTGCAAGTTTTACCTTTGCATTTGCAGCAGATACAGCATTTGATGCTGCTACACCTGCGATTGCAAACAAAAGTGTGAATTTCACAAGTGCAGATGTAAAAGCAGCAAATACAAATGCAATTGAAAAAGAGACAACGAATATTTTCGCTGGAGTAACATATCCACATGCAGGAGAGTTCTTTTATACAATTAGTGAAACAGCTGGTACAACAGCAATTGAAAATGGAGAAATGGCATACGATACAAGCAAATATAGAATGCAAGTAATCGTTGCTGAAGACACAGATGGAACACTTTATATTAGCGCGGTAAATGTTGCTACATTAGATGATCAAAATAACGTTGATCAAAAAGTTGGTTCACAACCAAGTGATGATATTACTGGTGGAGAAACATTTAAATTATTTACAAATACCTTTACAAAAAATGGTGGTGCTGGTGTTGATCCTGGTGAAGAATTAGATTCAGCATTGACAATCACACATAAAGTAGCTGGAACAGCAGCAGATAAGTCAAAATATTTCACATATAATGTAACATTAACACAATCACCAACGGCAAGAGCTGCATTATCATATACAGGGAAAGTTGGTAGTACACCTTATACATTTACAACAGGTCAAGCAACAACAGTTACTTTAAAACATGGTGAAACAATTGATTTTGAGGTACTTCCAGCAGGTACAAAGGTTAGTGTAGTAGCAACTGGTGTGGATACATATACACCATCTTATGAATATATATCAAATGGTGGAGCAAAAGTTACACAAGCGGGTTCAAAAGCAACAACTTTAACGGCTTCTGACATATTAGTTGGTGAATATGAGAATACAATTGTATTTACACACACTCGTAATACAGAAGATATTCCACCAATGGGTATTGATATTAATAACTTACCATTTATATTGTTTATTTTAGTATCTATGGGAGGATTTGCTTTCTATATTGTTAATAAGAGACGCACAAGAACACAAGGTTAGTTAGAATAAAAAAATGAAACAAAGAAAACAACTTTTCGTTGAAAAGAAGCAATCAAAGCGTTTCATAGAAAGAAAGATCATTAAAGGGATACATGGAATTATAAATGCAAGTATATTTGTAGTGTTACTTTTATTGTTTATATATGGTTGTTATGCTTTATGGGATTCAAAGCAAGTAACGAATGAAGCACAGGCTATACAATATGAAGCATATAAGCCAAGCGAAGAAGATAATTTATCGTTTCAGGAATTACAGACGATAAATGATGAAGTATTTGGGTGGCTCACTGTTTATGGTACAAGGATTGATTATCCTTTTGTCCAAGCTGAAGACAATAAAAAGTATGTAAATACGGATAGCAAAGGAAAATATTCCATATCTGGTAGTATTTTCTTAGATTCAAGAAATAAACATGATTTCTCAGATTTTAATTCGATATTATTTGGGCATCATATGGTTGAATCAGCAATGTTTGGTGATTTGAGTAATTTCACTGATTCTATGTATTTTAAAGATCGAAAATATGGAAATATTTATTATAGTGGAAAAAATCATGGTATTGAATTCTTTGCATTTTTAGAAACAGATAGTTATGATAGTGTGATTTTTCAACCAGCAATTATAAACGATGATCAAAGACAAGCAGCATTAGAGTATATTGAGGTGAACGCGCTTCACTATCGTGATCTTCATGTTACAACAAAAGATCACATTGTGATATTGAGCACTTGTTCATCTGCATTAACCAATGGTAGATACATTTTGGTGGGACGGATTACCGACTCAACATATCCAGATTCTTTCAATCGTGCAAAAGATAATTTGTCTGAAAGTAATGTTGGAATATGGAATACATTTCTTCGTTTACCACTATGGGCAAAATTGGTTTTAGGAATATTACTTTTATGTATCGTATGGATGATCATTGAAAAAAGTAGAAAGGGTAATGGTGATGAAAACAGTTCAGGGAATAAAAAAGATACAGTGTAAATTTATTGTTTTAGTCATAGTGTTTTTGATATTACCTTTTGGTATCAAGGTGAATGCAGCAGAAAACGGTGTGGATGTAAATCTTCCTGTTGAGCAAATTTTTGAGGTTGAAAATGAAAATACAATTTCAAATGAGTTTAAGTATTGTCTGTTTGCAGTGACGGACAATGCTCCAATGCCAAAAAATAGTGGTCAAAAAAATTATATATTTTATTTGAAGGGAAACCAGAGGATAGATATAGAAGCGATTAATTATACACAAAGTGGAGTGTATGAATATGATCTTTATCAAGTCATAGAGGAAGAAAAAGGGGGCTATGTCTATGATAAAACAGTATATCGAATTATTGTTCATATTTCATACGATAGTCATAATGATTTCATTAGTGAGGTGACAATCGCTAATGAGAAGGGCTTAAAAGTGGATCGTGCAACATTTACTAATCAAGTGAGAATTAAAAATGCTGCAAGTGTTGCTAATACCATGTCGAAGCCAAGTACAGGAGATAATACGGATATATCTGCATGGTATGTCTTAATGTCGATTTCAAGTGTATTTATCTTTTTTGGAATATGGGAAAAAAGAAAAAAAGCGAAGATATGATGTAATCTTTGAAATTATTTGAAGGAATATGAAACTTAGTATCTAATGTGTGAGAAACATCTTTCATACATTAGATATAAGATGGGCTGGTGTATATTTATTGCACCAACGCATCTTATATCTACAAAAACTAAGAAAAATAATGAAGTTTTTTGAAGGTTTCTTGTAATATGGGCTTTTTTATGCGATATTAATATTAAGAAATGTATATAAAAGCAGCATAATAAAAAAATATAATTAGTTAAATTGCATAATTGGCTTGGGAAGGCACACTATAATTATGCGGAGGGCAACTTTATCTTTTATATTTTTTTGTTATCTGCTGTTTCACTATTCTTGTTTTTTTAGGGTAGTGAGCGAGCTTTTTGATTTTAGTATCCCGTATGACTAAGCCCTCTTATGAAACCATAATTTATAATTTATCAGGAGGGCGAAATATGAGTGGATTAAAAGCGGAAGAAATTCAAAAATTTATTGATGGTGATGATACGGTATATCCTAAGATTTTTGCTGTGTATAAAAACAAAGTTAATTATATGGCCATCAAAATTCTTCGTAATGAAGCAGATTGTGAAGAAGTAGTGCAAAATACGTTTATTAAAGTATTCGAAAAAAGAAAAGATTTAAAAGATGCGAGTGCATTTAATACATGGATCTATCGAATTGCATACAATGCTAGTTTAGATTTATACAGAAAGAATAAACGTAATTTAAGTAGTGATAATCATGATGTAGAAGAATTATCAGATTCTACAAGAGATACAAATTATGAAGTTAAAAAACATACGATTTTGGAGTCTGTTCGTTTACAAATCGAAAGTTTACCAAAAGAGCTAAAAGAAATCTGTGATCTATGGTTTCTTTCTGGATGTAGCTTGGAAGAAATTTCAGGTATTTTAAATGTGCCAAAAGGTACGGTTAAAAGCCGTTTACATCGTGCACGAAAACAACTACGTTCTGATTTGCAGAGGCAAGAGATAACCCCCAGGACGTTTTTAACGTTGTCGTTTCCAACCTTTGCATACCGGATATATGTTTCTATGATTGAAACACATAAGATTACAGCAGCATCAGGTGCTAGAATCATGCGAAAGATTGAGGAAGCTACCAACGTCTCTGTAGATGCACTGGCATCTGCAATTGGAAATAATTCACTTGGAAGAGCAAGTATTGGAACTTTTGTATTACTTTCATCTTTGCTACTTGGAGGTTTGGGAGCAGCAGGCGTGATGAATCCTACAGATACATCGGCAAAAAATATTACAGAAGTGATGTATCTAGATGAGATAACGAATAAGAATTTACAAATTGGGATAATCTTTGATGGGACGATTAAGGCAAAGGATGTCAAAGTAACTCTTAATGGCAAGAAGATAAAGCTTGATGTTGTTGACAAAGATCGGTGTACTTTTATAGCTAGTGAAAATGGGCAGTATGTAATTAAATATAAGAATTCCAATGAAGAAATTGAAATAAAGAATATTGATAAATCAGCACCTGTTTTATTAGGGATATCGGCAGATGATGGATTAATTAGTTTAAGTGCAGAAGATAATCATTCAGGGATTGACTTTGAAAAATCTTATGTAGAAGCAGGCGATAAAAAAATATCATTAGTAAAGATTGATGAGAAGAATTTCTATTTAAGTGATGCATTAGAAAAAGATGCGACAGTGAGGTTTTATGATATTGCAGGGAATTATGAAACTTACAAAATAAATGTTGAAAAAAAGATTAGTAGTACAGAATAGCAATATAAAAATTTATAATATATACAAAATGAGGGCGGCAAAAAATTTATAAAAAAGGATTTTCGCTTTTGATGATGATCCTTTTTATTTTTGGAATTATATTACCTTTCTAGTCTTAAACGCTTTATTTATGCAGTAATATTGAGTTTTTATGAAAGTATAAATAGGTGGAAAATAATAAGATAAGACGAATTTATTTTTTTGAGAACTTTTCATAAAATGCGGTCGTCCCTAAAATAGAGAGGAGAATTGGATATGAAAAAAGTTATATCTAGCTTACGTAAATTTGGTTTAGGTTCTTTAGCTTTTTGCATGGCACTTGGAATGGCATTAACGAATATTAATGCAATTGATAGTAGTTCTGAGATAAGTGTAAAAAATGAAATTACTTATAACGATGATAAAGCGCAAGCGACAATTCATTTAGATGTGGCACAAGAAAACGAAAATGTTGAAGTGAGTAAAGTGTTAGATCCAAATGAAAATGAAATGAGTCTTGATGACTTAAACTATGTAGTCGATAACAACGCTACTTATACATTTAAAGTAGAGTATCGTATGGAGGATAGTCAAGACCTTCAGACATATGACTATGAAGTTATTGTAAATGACATTATAGACGCAACAAGCAAGGGCGAGATATCAAGAGGGGCGCTAAGAAGTGATATTAGCACAAGAGCTAATATTCTTGGAGACAATGAGTATATTGTGTATACTCTTGATGAATTAAAAACATATGCTGAAATACCAAATGCAACAGTTTATTTTGGAGCGGATATTATTTGGGCATCTGGTACATCTTCAGATAAGAGTATTTCTATTGCAGAAGGTGTAACGATTAATGGAACTGATCCTAGAACAGGTATTCGTCATAAATATAGATACGATACAGGTAGTTCAAAATGGGAAGGTTTCCAACTTCGTCAAGATGATAGAAAAGTAACATTCAGTGATATTGATATTGAGGGAACTGGAGGATATGGTGTAGCAAATGGACATGATTATCGAAGAGTAGTAGTAACATTCCATAATGTGAATTTCAAAGGTTCAAATGCTCAAGGATTCTATGCTCCAAAAGGTGGAAAACTGATTATGTCAGGAGATACTACTTGGACACAAAAAGGAACAAATCCATATTCAGAAGAGTTTGCAGAAATTACAAACTTAGAATTTGCAGAAGGTGCAAATGTGACAATTGATCATGAATCAAGATTAGGAAAGAGTTACAATTCATTCTTCTATGCTTCTTACAATGATGATAAATATAAACATATTGACATTACAGTAGGAAAGAACGCAAAGGCAACAATCAAATCAAACAAAGGAATTTTTGCTGCAAATGCAAATGGTGGAACACACTCAATTACAGTAAATGAAGGTGCAAATTTTACGATTGATCAAACAAACAATACAGACAATGAATGTCAGTTAGCAAAACCTGGTAACAATTCACCAATTTACATTAGAGTAAAAGATGAAGGTACATTCAATTTCTATTCCAACACAAAAGCAGGGTATGGAATGTTGAATACACAACAAGAAAGTGCAATCAATGTTGATGCAGGTGGATCAATCCGTGTTATTAACTATGGTAAAGGTGGAGCTGTCGGTGCAAACAGTACAGCAACATATATCAACCTTGATACACCTAAATATGCAGAATTTACAAGTCAATCAACATTTCCATTAGAAATGATGACAAGGGGTGGCGGAAATGTAACAGCAAGCAATGCTGTTGTATTAGCTAGTGCAGATAACAAAGCATACTATAACCTAGGTTATGTACATAACATTGCAATGAACCATAAAAGTAGTAGTAACACTTTAGTTGGTGTTAATCCTACAACTTGGACTGGTGCATATACATATACAGCAATGCAAAATGGACTTAAGAGTTTAGTGTTTAGAGGGGTTTCGATTGAAATTCAAGAACCTGTAAAAGATACTGATTCAATTGTGAATGTGAAAACAGAACCAAATGCGAAAGTAACAATTACAGGGACATATGAAGATGGAACACCTTGTGAATTAACAAAAGTAGCAGATGAAAACGGGGATGTTCAATTTGATTTAGGAGATAAAACACTAAAAGGTGGATCTGAATTATCTTCTAAAGCAACTGTAAATAACGATATTGAACTTATTGGAAATACAGTAATTGTAGAAAAAACTCCAATTGAAGAAAAAGTAACGCTTACTGCAGAAGATGCATTCCTTCACCGTGATGATGCGAAAGCATTAGCTAATGTTGATGGATTAGCATACTACAACAAAGCAAAAGCAGTATTATGGAATAACACAGAAGATACACCTAGTGCATCATGTGCAGACTACGACAAGATTAAAGCAGGTGTAATCGGTGTTTACGATGTGACATATTCTTATACGTTACATGAAGAAACAATTACAACAACAGCTAAAATTATTGTTCACAATGGAGTACCAACACCAGATGGTGAATATGTATTGACAGCTTCAGATGGATTGATTTCTGAGAGTGAAGCGAAAGCTTTATCTGGAAAAGAGTATAGTTCACTTCGTTCATACAACAAAGCTACAGCTTTCAATAAGAAAGGTGAGCAATTTGAGGTAAGTACATTTGTACAACCAGGAGACTGGATGAGTATTACAGATGGAAAAGTTGGATCTTATAGAGTTTTCTACTCATTTGGTGAAGGCGATAACTTAGTTCAAAAAATAGTTAAGATAACAGTATATGAAGATGGTGGTATCTTATCACCAGATGAAGATTTTGTTCTTCATGCATTTGATGCTTGTATCTTAAAAAGTGAAGCAGAAGGATTAAATGTAAAAGAAGATTTAATTCCATATAACCGAGGAAAAGTAACATTGGCAAGTGGAGATATTTTAGCGCCTAATGTGAAAGCAGATGATTTCGCAACGATTAAAAGTGGAACACTTGGAAACTATGATGTGACTTATAGTTATGGAAGTGAAAATAATGCAGTTAGCAAAGACGTAATCGTTAGTGTTAAGAAGAATGGTGGAATTGTTTCACCAGAAAGAGATTTTGTTCTTTATGCGGAAGATGGAGAAATCTTACAAACCGAAGCAGAAGGTATGGAATCAGAAACAGACGTATTAGATATAGTGAATGGATATGTTGAATTTGTAGATGGAACTACAGTAGCACCAGATATTTCAGTGGAAGACTTCGATAAAGTACAAGCTGGAAAAGATGGTGATTATAAAGTTACTGTTAGCTACGATGGTGTTGAAAAAGAAGTAGAATTGACACTAATTCAAGAATATGAAGCAAGGTATTTATTTGATTATAATAATGATGGAAAAGTAAATAGTGTAGATTATGTATATTTCAATGATTTATTTAATAATCCAGATACTGTAACAGAACAAGATTTATTACTTTCTGATGCAAATGGAGATGGATATATAGATATGGTTGATTTAGGTATGGTTCACTATTATTTAAACAATCCACAAGCAAAATTAAAAGAAATTAGAATACCAATTGATTTACTTAAAAAGAAATAATGAAGAAAGGAGATTGTTTATTTTATAAATAAACAAACACGATATGAAATTAAAATTTATTAAAAAAGGATTTAAGAAAATCGCTGCTCTAGGGTTAGTGATGGCTGTGTTGATTCCTATTGTTGGGAATGTTACTTCTTCAATAACAGCAGCTCAAACACCTTCATTTGACGTAGAGCCTACGATTACAATTACAAGAAATGATGGTGGTGGACTATATTATGGAACACACGAACAAGAAGAAAGTTATGTAGATAATGGAAAACAATATTACCGTGATGGAGATATTATTCAAGTAGAAGTATCTTTACCGCAAGGACATGGGTCATCAGCAGTATTTAATGTTGTGAAATATGATAATGAAAAATTACAATTATTATCAACAATGGATCATATTAAATATTCAATGGCTTCAAATTATATGAATGCAGGATGGGATCCAGCAGTTGGATACTATGAAGGAGAGACAAACCAAATCTCAACAATATCAACAGGACCTGCAAATGAATTTGAAGGTGGAAATATTGCTGTAATGTATTTTAAAGTTAAACCTGGAGTTGAAAGTACAAAAGGAACAGATATTACATTCGAATTTCCAAACTTTAATAGTGCAACAAGAATTGAAGGGGAAAGAATGCCTGTTAATAACCATAAAGGTTTTATAGCAGGAGATGAATCAACATATGAATATCACCCTGAATCAATTACAATTCAAGCGAAAACACCTTCTGCTCCTGAACCAGCAGTAAAACCTACATTGGAATTAACTGCTAATACAGTAACAGTTTATGAAGGAGATATTGTAAACCCTAAAGATTACATAAAAAAAGCAAGCTGTACAAGTGATGCAAATGTTAATAAAGATAGTGTTGTAATTACTGGTGGAACTGATGAAACAGGAAAACATCAACCTGTAGCAGGAAACTATGAATTTACATATAAAGTAACAAATGCATCAAATGAAACAACAGAAAAAACATTGAAATTAAATGTTTTAGAAAGAACATACACTGTAAAATCAGTAGAAACAGCTGGTCAAGGATTGAATATTCCTGCTGGAACAACAGATGCTGAATTCGAAGAAATTCTTGAAGGTCTTTTAGGTAAAGAATTTGTTGTTAATGTAGAAGGAAATGATGGATCTAAGTTTAAAGTTAAAGGAACTGTTTTCGGTGGAGAAACTGATGAATACGAAATTGATGGAAATGATGTTTTAACAACACAAACATTTAATATGAAATTAGATTTATTATTGCCAGCAGTAGTATATAACGAAAATGGTGAAAGAGAAATCGTTTCATTACTTGGAAGAGCTGGTTTTGCTAGTTTAATCGATGATGGAACAGCAGAAGCAGTAATTAAAATTAGAGTTGGTGCAGGTTCAACAACACCAGGAAATGATTCTACAGGATCAAATAATGGATCTACAGGTCATGCATCAATTGCTGCAGGTAATTCTGGAGCAGGAACAGATACAGGAGATACTACAAACACAGCAGGATTTATGACATTATTGGCATTATCTGGACTTGTATTGGTAGGAACTAAATTAAGAAAAACATATCGCTAATTTATAGCAGAAAGAAAAGCATTTGAAAGTGGTGAGAAAAGGAAGTCTGGACACTCCTTTTCCATTGCTTTTCGAGAAAGGACATTTATGAAAAAGATTATCATGAAAAGTCTTGTTCTTCTGCTAGCAATTACAACTATATTACCAATGAGTGGTATTACGGTTGCAGCAGCGGAAGGAATAAAGACAGATATTACCATTACACGTAATAACGGAAATGGTGCTTATGGGGAACATACGCATCCATCATACGTTGAAGATGGTGTTCAATATTATCGTGAAGGCGATATTATTGAATTGGATATTGCATTGCCTGCAAATCATGGGGCATCAGAACTTTGGAACGTAGTAAAGTATGATCCAACACAAGTAGCAGTTGTATCAACAAAGCTAAATGTTCAAAGTACGCTTGGTGATAATTATCGGGCAAAGGGTTATGAAGCTAATACAAATTTAGCTTATCAAGGAACACAGGGATTAATATCAACTACGATTGTGCGTACATTCTATGGAAATGATGCACCTGATTTTGATACAGCTGGAGGAACAACAGCTAAAATTTATTTTAGAGTTCTTAATGATGTGGAAACAGTAGAAGGAACAGAAATTACATTTGAATTTCCAATTTTCCAAGCAATCAGTAGAACTAGTATTACCGATTATGAATTTATACACGAAGGATTTGATGCGAATCGTTATGCGGAAACAAGAACTGTAAGTTTAGAATCACAAACGATTATTGCGAAAAAACCAACGGTTGATTTTATTGCAGAGGATGGATTCATTACACGTAGTCAAGCACAAGCAATTGGTGAAAGTGCAGATTTAAAACCTTATAACTTTGTTAGTGCTACAGCAAGTGATGGACAAGAAGTGGCAGTAAAAGCAACAACAAGTAGTTTAGATACAATTAAGGCAGGAACATTGGGAACATATGATGTTACTTATTCATATACATTTGAAGGAACACCAATGTCAAAAACAGTAAAACTTACAGTTGTTGAAAACGACGTAGTTATTTCTGAAGATAGAACGGTAGCTTTAAGAGCGGATAGTGTTATCTTGACACAAACACAAGCAAAAGCCTTATCTGCAAAAGAAGCATTGCTTCCATTAAATAATGTATTTGTATACTTATCAAATGGAACAACAGCAACAGCAAATGTTGATGTACCAGAGTTTGATAAGATCAAAGCAGGTACAATTGGTACATATAATGCAACATATTCTTATGGAATAGATAAAAGTTTTGCATCAAAAACAGTAAATGTAGTTGTTGTAAAAGATGGATCTGACATAAGCGATAATAAAAAAGTTTCCTTATATGCAAAAGATGGTTTTATTAGAGAGTCACAAGCAAGAGCATTGTCACTACGTTCAGCCGTAGCACCATATAACAGTGCTGTAGTAACATTAGCGGATGGATCAACTACAACTCCAACAACAGAAATTGAAGCAAATGCTTGGAATAAGATGAGAGCTGGAACATTAGGAACATACAATGTATATTATCACCATGGAACAGGTGATAGTGAAGTTGAAATGAATGTGAAAGCTACGGTTATTTCAGATGATGCAGTTGTTTCAAAAGATGAAACAGTTAGTTTAGTAGCGGATGATGTTGATATGTATCAAGAAGATGCAAAAGCGCTTGGTAAAGTGGATGATTTAATTGATTACGCAAATGCTGAAGTAACACTATCAGATGGTACAAAAGTAGCACCTAGTGTAGAAACAGATGATTTTGATAGTATCAAAGCTGGAATCATTGGTGAATATGAAGTTACATTTAAATATGGTGAAGGTGATAGTGCTGTTGAAAAGACAGTAACAATTACAATAAAAGAAGATTTAAGACATTTAATCTCAGCTACAGATAACTTTATTACTCAAAGTAAAGCACAAGAATTAACTTCAAAAGAAAGTTTACGTGCAGTGAATTCAGTTAGTGTAACAGACTATAATGGTGTTGACCAAGATGCAGTTGTAACAACAAGTGACTTTAATACAATTAAAGCAGGAACTTTGGGAAGCTACATAATTACTTATAGTTATGGTACAGGAACAAAAGAAGTTTCAGTTACTGCAAAAGTAAATGTTATTCCTGATGATTCTATTGTTGATGGTGATGTAAGTTTATATGCAAGAGATAAAGCGATTACAGTAACACAAGCAAAAGCATTGAATACGAAAGAAGACCTAATTCCATATAATGAAGCATCTGTAAGATTGCTTGATGGAACTACACCAGCACCAAGTGTTGCAGTTTCTGTAGGCGATTGGTCATTGATAAACAGTGGTAAAGAAGGTTCTTATAATGTTACTTATAGTTATGGAACGGTTTCAAAGACAGTAAAGATTACAGTTGTAAAAGATGGCTCTGAAGAGTCTGAAGACAAAACAGCAACATTATATGCGAAAAATGCTTTTATAACCGTATCAGATGCAAAAAAAGTTAGCAATAAGACGCAATTGATTCCATACAACAAAGCAGAAGTAGTATTGGCGAGTGGTGATAAAAAAGTGCCAGATGTGACGATATCAAATGATGATTTATTAGCAATTAGTGCAGGAACAATTGGTGGCTATAACGTACTTTATTCATACGGTAGTGGAAAACAACAAGTACAAAAAATGGTAAAAATAGTTGTAATTGCAGATGATCCGATAATTTCAGAAGATGAAAGTGTTGCGTTGAGTGCAAATGATGAAGAAATTGATGATGCAGCTGCTAAGAAATTAACAAGTAGAAACGAATTGATTGATATTAGTAATGCAGTGGTTACTTTCGATGATGGAACAACACAAGCACCTACATTAGCGGTTGCTGATGAAGATTGGGATGCAATACGTTCAGGGAAATTAGGTACATATTCATTAACATATTCTTATGGTACATTAGGAAATAAAGATTATGTTACAAAAACAGTAAGTTTGACAGTAGTGAAACTTACAGAAGACCGTACTTTATTTGATTACAACAGAGATAATATAATTAATAGTGTGGATTACATGTATTTCCATGAGTTATTCAATAATCCTCAATTTGTGACACCAACAGATGTATTGTTGTCTGATGCAAATGGTGATGGATATATTGATATGGTTGACTTAGGAATGATTCATTATTATGTGAACAATCCAAAAGTAAAACCTCCAACTATTAAAGTACCAATAGGTTAAAACATTTTTAAAGAAAGGGCGATTCATATGAAAAAAAGATTTATAAAACTAGCAATAATAATTTTTACTATATCAATAACTATACCACCCAAAATAAATATCTCTGCAGAAGTAAATAAGAACTTAGTTGGAGATCAAAATTGGGTTAACAATGAAACGCCTATTTCTAAGCTGGGAGCCTTAGTCGAGAAATCGACTAGGGTTCTTAGTGCAAATGTTATGAATCACAATGTAGCGAATTCAAGAGCATTAACACCGTCATTTGATGTAGCACCGATTGTTGAAATATCAAGAAATGATGGTGGCGGTGTATATGGTAGTCCAAAATATGATAGCTATGTAGAAAATGGGACACAGTATTATCGAGATGGTGATATTATACGTGTAAAAATATCTTTACCTGCTGGTCATGGATCGACAGGTTACTCTAATGTGATAAAATACGATTCATCCAAATTACAGTTGGTGTCGGATTTTAATGCGATTAGAAGTTCTATAGGGAAAAACTATACAGGATGGGATGCATATGCAGCATATTATAGTGGGGATAAAAACTGTATTCGTCATTATGCTGTTTCACAATCACAAGAATATCAAGGTGGACAAGTGGCAACCCTTTATTTTAGAGTTCGAACAGGTACGGAAACAGAAGGTGGAACAAATATGGTATTTGAATTCCCAATGTTTCAATCAACAACAAAATTGGCTGGGGATGAATATCCAATAAAAAACCATCGTGGTTATAATGCAGGTGATCCATCAACTGAATATATGACAGTGGGAAGTGTTTCTATTCAGTCCAAGAAACCGTCAAATAACGGAATTGGGACGAACCCTTCTCAACCAGAAAAGCCAGGACCTGGAAAACCATCTATCACTCCAGGGATAAATACAGATAAAGAAAAAGTTATCAATGAAAATTTTACTCCTGAACAACTTGAAAAAATAGCTGAAATTAGTAGCAAGTATCTGTATTCACTTGATCGTCTTTCAAATGGAATTTATGGTCTTGATGAATATGATTCAATATTAAAAGATTTACGTTCAAAAGGTAATACATCTTCTGGGGTACGTTATAAAAAATCATCTTTTGATAACAAAGGAATCATGGGTAGTAAGAATAGCATATCAAGCGGTTCTTCAAATTACTATATGCTTTTCTTATTGTTGAGTATTTTGGTTGTAATTATGACGTTATCTTATGATTATTATGAAGATCGTAAATTAAAAGAAAAGTTGGAGGACTAATATGGCTACATTATATTTAATAATATCAATTATCATATTTATATGTACTTGTTTCTTTTGTTTTATATACTTACGAAGAAGAAATGCAATGCGTCGTGAAGCATTAGCGATTTATGAAGAAGTGCAAAGACATCAATGTATAAAATCATCTAGTTCAAAACCATTGGAAGAACGTGTATGAAAAAAATAAGTATAGTTATAGCAATGATGCTTTGCATTCTTATCGGATGTGAAAGTAATGAAGAAAAAAAGACCGTATGTGAAAATTTGCAAATTGAAGATTCTGCAATTAGAGAACAACATCAGATTTATTATATACAGGATGAAGTTAGTAAAATTGAAATGACCAATACATTTGATCTAACAAAAACTAGTATTCAAGAAAATTCTTTAGATTCATATAAAGAAAGTATGGAAGCGCGATATAAAGGTGCAAAAGGAATTACCTATTCTTTTGAATCTAACGATAATGATTTCAAAGAAATCCTTGTTTTTGAGATTAGTGATGATAATTTAAAAGGTACTTTGATGCAAAATTTATTACTTACATATTATGGAGTTGAGGATAATAATCTTGATGCAAAGACGATTATCAAGCATTTAAAAGACAAAGGAATGAAGTGTAAATAGTGATGTATAAAGAGTATTGATATCAATACTCTTTTTTTGCTTTATATAGAGTTCAATAATTCCAGAAAAGTGCAAAAACTACCACCTCAATATACACCAATCATAAAATATATTATAATGTAGGTGAAAGGAAGGAGAGGACTAGAATGGTAAGAAATTTATTTTTTAATATGAGTGAAATAGTGGAATACAATAAGTCTATACTCCTTATGGTGGACAAAAGCCGTATTTCCTAATTCTTCGTTAGTAGCGAAGTAAAAGATAAGTATATGAGAAGGATGAGTATTATTATATAACACATTGAAAATCAAAACGGTATATAAGAGCATAATAAGAAATGATTCATTCTTTTCATATCAAAGAGGCCTACTTGAAAAAGTAGGTCTTATTTTTTATTAAAACAATAAAAAACAATAATAAATACTTTGACAACAATAAAAACTAATATATAATATAAATGTAAAAGATTAATTATTTATTGGAGGTACTTTATGGAGCTAAAACAGAGTAGTCGAATTGCTATTTTAAAAGAGAAAATGCTTTCGCAAAAACGGTATGTAAGTATTGAGCAAGCAAAAATCATTACGGATGTTTATAAGCGAAATGAGAATAAACCAATGATATTAAAGAGAGCATTGGCTTTAAAAGAAGCGCTTGAATATATTGAGATAGGAATTGAACCAGAAGAACAAATTGTTGGTAATCGTACAAAGGGAGTTCGCTCAGGAGTAGTGTTTCCTGAAGGTGGCTGTTCTTGGGTAGATAGGGAATTGGAAACCTTGCCTAAAAGACCACAAGATAAATTTCATGTTCATCCAGAGGATATTCAAACCTTTAGAGAAGTAATATTACCATATTGGCAAGGAAAATCATTAGAAGATGTAATTGCATATCGTGGTGGTGAACAGATAACTGCGATTTCAAAGGTCGCGAAAATTAATCAAACGGATCATGCACAAGGGCATATTTGTCCCAATTGTGAGACGTGGTTAGAAAAAGGGCCGGCAATTTTAAAGGCAGAGGCATTAGCTAAAATAGATAGTGCACCAGCTGAGCAAAAGGATTTTTATGAAAGTATTGTGATTGTAATGGATGGTGCAATCATGTTTATGCAAAGATATCGTGATTTATTAAAAGAAACAGCAAGTAGGGCTGAGAATAAAGGATATAGAGAAGATTTACTTAACCTGTCAGGTATTTGTGATCGACTGAGTAAATACCCTGCACAGAGCTTCCATGAAGCTGTACAATCAGTTTGGTTTTTGTTTGTAATTTTACAGATGGAATCAAATGCTTCTTCTTTCTCTCCGGGACGAATGGATAAATTTTTATATCCATATTATCGTAATGATATTGATCATCACATAATAGATGATCAGCAAGCTTTAGAACTCATAGAATCGATTTGGCTAAAGTTTAATCAAATTGTGTATTTACGAAACAAAAGTGGGGCGAAATATTTTGCTGGTTTTCCGATTGGCTTCAATATTGCTATTGGTGGATTGGATGAAAAAGGAGAAGCTTATGAAAATGAATTATCTTATTTGTTTTTAAAAGCACAAGAACACTTAGGGTTGCCTCAACCCAACCTTTCGCTGAGATTGAATCATAAGACAAGTGATAAACTATTAAAAGCATCTATTCATGTTGTTGCCAAGGGAAGTGGAATGCCACAGTTTTTCAATGATGAATGTATTGTTCCTGGAATGATTGATTTAGGAATTGAGAAAAAAGATGCTATGGACTATGCGATTGTAGGATGTGTAGAACTAACAACCCAAGGAAACAATTTAGGTTGGAGTGATTCTGCTATGTTTAATTTTAATAAAGCATTGGAATTAACTCTAAATCATGGAACCTGTTTGATTACCAATCAAAAGTTGGCACCAGATTTTGGTGGTTTAGAAATCTATGACACTTACGAAGCATTAGAAATAGCATTTGAAAAGACCATTGATTTTTATATGGAACAGATGATTGCATGTTGTGAAATTGTTGAAAAAGCTCATATTGATATTCTTCCTTCACCGTTTCTTTCTTCAGTGATTGACAATTGTATGGAAAAGGGAGTTGATGTAACAGCAGGAGGAGCAAAATATAATTTAAATGGAATTCAAATGATTCAAGTAGCAAATCTAGCTGATTCACTTGCAGCATTAAAAAAACTTGTCTATGAAGAAAAACGAATTCAAAGAAAAGCTTTATTAAATGCATTACAAACAAATTTCGAAAATAATGAAATCATGCGTCAAATATTACTAAACAAGGTAGATAAGTATGGAAATGATGTAGAATGGGTAGATACATTAGGTATCACATGGGCAAAGAAGTTTAGGAATAAATTACGTTCATTCAAAAATTATCGTGGTGGTGTTTATCATACAGGTATGTATACAGTAAGCGCCCATGTTCCTATGGGAGAAAATGTAGGAGCTAGTCCAGATGGGAGGTTCTCACAAACACCTTTAGCAGATGGGGGGATGTCAGCTGTATATGGAAGGGATACAAAAGGTCCTACTGCGGTGTTTAAATCTGTGTCTAGGATAGATAACGATCTAACAACCAATGGTGGGTTGTTGAATATGAAGTTTTTACCAACGTTCTTCAAACATGATACAGGCATTGATAAATTTTCATCATTTTTACGTTCATTTGTTGATTTGAAAATTCCTCATGTGCAGTTTAATGTTGTTTGTAAAGAAGATTTATTGGCTGCCCAAGAGCATCCAGAACAATATCGTTCATTGACGATTCGAGTTGCTGGATATACAGCATACTTCACGGAATTGGCAGGGGAATTGCAAAATGAAATCATTGCAAGAACAAGTTATGAAGATATCTAATAAGTGTGGAACGGTGTTTGATATTAAACGTTTTGCTACGCATGATGGTGAGGGAATTCGAACAACTATTTTCTTAAAAGGGTGTCCATTAAACTGTGTTTGGTGTCAAAATCCAGAAGGTATTCAAAAGCAACGTCAAGTTTTATATTTGAAGCGTAAATGTATTAAATGTGGACTTTGTGTAAAAGCTTCTACACATGGAGGCATAAAGATGACAAGTGATGGTATTCTTTATGAACGTAATATAGAGGAAGATTGGGATCATATTTTATATCTTTGTCCAACTAATGCGCTTCACTTTGATAGTAGAGAATATACGCTTACAGAAATCATGAATGAAATAGCAAAGGATCAAGTATTTTATAAGCATAATGGAGGCGTTACCCTTTCGGGTGGAGAACCTTTGTATCAATTTGATTTTGCTTATGCAATTGCTAAAGAATGCAAAGCAAAGGGAATACATGTCGCTATTGAAACAACCTTAGCTATCGACAAAGAAAAATTACAACAGATAGTACCTTATTTGGATCAGATATATGTAGATTTAAAAATTATGGATGATAAACAACATCGCACATATGTAGGAGCTGGTAATAAGCAGATACTTGCAAACATTTCATATTTATTAACATCAGAATATAAAGATAAGGTTATCATTAGAACACCACTTATTCCCAAATTGAGTGCTACAAAAACAAATATTAAGCAAATTTCAAAATTTATAAGTAATTTGGATTCAGAAGTAAGGTATGAATTATTGAATTATAATCCATTGGCAAAAGCTAAATATGAATACCTTAATCAACCATATTGTTTTGATCAAAATCCAGACCCCTTTACCCAAAGTGAGATGGAATCGTATTATGAACTAGCAAGAAGTAATGGAATAAAACATATAATTGTAGAATAAAAGGAGATATTATGAAATTATTAATTGATAATGCAAATATAGAGGACATTAAAAGAATATATGAATATTATCCAATGGATGGTGTAACATGCAATCCAACTATTTTATTGAAGGAAGGAAAGAATCCGTATAAGATATTAAAAGAAATCCGTGAATTTATTGGAAGTGATGCCCAATTACATGTGCAAGTAATATCATTAGTAGCAGAAGAAATGGTGAAAGAAGCGCATCAAATTCAAAAAATATTAGGAAAGCATACATTTATTAAAATCCCAGTGATTCCAGAAGGTCTAAAAGCGATAAAGCAATTGGCTAGTGAAGGGGTAAATGTCACAGGAACGGCGGTTTATTCACCCATGCAGGGGTATTTAGCGGGCAAAGCAGGAGCGAAGTATGTAGCGCCATATGTAAATCGAATTGATAATCTTGGTTACAATGGTATTGCTGTTGCGAAACAAATTCATGATATGCTAAAAGATACCAATATAGATTGTGAAGTAATAGCAGCTAGTTTTAAAAATGCTCAACAGGTAATTGAATTATGCGAGTATGGAGTAGGGGCTTCAACTATATCTGCAGATGTGGTCGAAGGGCTTATAAAAAATGACACAATCAATGCAGCAGTGGATGTCTTTGTTAAAGATTTTGAAACATTGTGTGGAACCCATGCAACCATGCTTACTTGTCTTGATGATTAAAAACTTTCAAAAAAAATTGACATTACAATCGTAATCGATATATAATTTGTATAACAAAAGAAAACGCTTTCACCTACAACAAGGTGAGAGAGTGAGTATGTTACTGGAATGCAGGCAGACTCAAACTGTATGAAAAGCCTTTTTTCTGCGGTTTGAGTTTTCTTTTTGTAAGAAAGGAGCTAACTATAAGGAAGTCAAGCAATATTGACCAACTTTAAAAAGTTTTTAAAGATCTTTGAAAAGTGAATAAGTGTACACTGAAAATAAC
>NZ_JAQFIQ010000037.1 GCF_029504745.1 Breznakia sp. PF5-3
TATCACAAATATACTATACCAAAAAGAACGTCTTTTCTCATCTCGAGATTAGACGTTCTTTTTATTTCTGCTCTGTTTATCTGTCACAGCCCCTTTTACTTTGAAAAAATATCCACTTACATTTTAATGATTACCACTTAACGATAATTGCTAGTAATTGTACTGAAAATTTATATAATGTGTTTGTGAGGTGAGAAGAATGAAGGAAAGTACATGGAAAAGAACGTTTTATACAATTTGGAGTGGGCAGGCGGCATCATTATTAACGAGTGCAATTGTTCAATATGCTTTGATATGGAGTTTAACCGCCCAAACAAAGTCTGCTCTAGTTTTATCAATGGCAGGGTTGGTAGCATTTTTACCAACTGCAATTTTTAGCCCGTTTATTGGAAGTTATGTAGATAAACACAATCGTAAAAAAATTATGATGATTGCAGATTTTGTGATTGCTTTATCAACATTGGTATTAGTTGTTGTTAGTTTTACACAAGCATTACCAATCTGGTTGGTATATATTGCATTGTTTGTAAGAGCACTTGGAAGTGCATTTCATGAGCCATGTTTGCAAGCGATAACACCACTTATCGTACCAAAAGAACAGTTAGCTAAATGTGGGGGATATACAAGTACATTACAGTCAATATCGCTTATTTTAAGTCCAGCAATTTCTGCGGCATTGTTTGCTATAATGCCCTTATGGTTTATTTTGTTATTAGATATCATTGGTGCAGTAATTGGGATTTCAACAATTGCAATTTCTAAAATACCAAGACTAATAGAAGAGGAAAAGAAAGAATTAAATGTTATAGAAGATACAAAGGAAGGATTTAAAATCTTACAAAAAGAAAGAGGACTATATTATTTTGTGTTGATTGTCTTTCTGTTTTATATAACCTATATTCCTTTGAGTACATTATATCCATTAATGAGTGTTTCTTACTTTAATAAAACAATTGGAGATGCAGGACTTGTTGAAACCATGTTTTCAGTTGGAATGTTAGCAGGAGGTTTGATTTTAGGGTTATGGGGTGGTACAAAAGATAAAATGAAAACAATTTTATCAGGTGTGTTTTTGTTGGGGATTGGAACAATGTTTCAAGGGTTGTTACCGCAAAATGCATTTATTATGTTCGTTGTATTAGCTGTTTTTACAGGTTTGGCTGTACCTTTCATTTCTTCCTTGTTTATGACAATTATTCAAGAAAAAATTGCTCCTGCATATTTAGGACGTGTTATAGGTGTAGCACAATCAATCATGGCTTTTGCTGCTCCTATTGGATTGATGCTATCTGGTCTGTTTGCTGAGCAATTGGGTGTTCATAACTGGTTTGTAATCAGTGGTATGATGGCAATGATTTGTATGGTTTTATGTCTTATGGTAAAATCTGTCCGTAATCTTGATAGAACATAAGAACTATGATATAATTCAATGCATAAAATGATGAATAAGATGAGTACCTAATTCAGGACCATTCCAGAGAAAAAGCATTAGGTGAAAGCTTTATGGAAATGATTGGGGAAGCTACTTAGGAGTTTTATCGCAAAATCGGCGTTATTGATCAATTGAGGTGCATAGAACAAGATTTCTATGAATCAGGATGGTACCGCGTTAAGAACGTTCCTGTATGGAGCGTTTTTTTATTTTATTGGAGGTTTTTATGAAACAAAGAACAGGTAATGAAATTCGACAACTATTTTTAGATTTTTTTGCAAGTAAGGAACATATGATTGAACCAGGTGCATCATTAATACCAAATAATGATCCAACATTACTATGGATTAATTCAGGTGTTGCAGCATTAAAAAAATATTTTGACGGTAGTGAACAACCCAAAAGTAATCGCATTGTGAATGCACAAAAATCAATTCGAACAAATGATATTGAAAATGTTGGAAAAACAGCAAGACATCATACTTTTTTCGAGATGTTAGGAAACTTTTCAATTGGCGATTATTTTAAAAAAGAAGCTATTCATTATGCTTGGGAATTTTTAACAAGCCCTGAATATATTGGAATGGATAAAGATAAACTTTACATTTCTGTATATACAGATGATAGTGTTGCATATACTACATGGGTGGATGAAATTGGAGTTGATCCAAGTCATATTTTAAAAACCGAGGGGAATTTTTGGGAGATTGGTGCTGGGCCTAGTGGACCTGATAGCGAAATCTTTTATGATCGTGGAATAGAATACGATCCAGATGGTATCGGTGAAAAACTATTCTTTGAAGAATTAGAAAACGATCGTTACATAGAAGTTTGGAATATTGTATTTTCACAATACGACGCAGAACCAGAAAAGCCACGTTCAGAATATAAAGAATTGCCCCAAAAAAATATTGATACTGGAATGGGATTAGAACGATTGGTATCGATTGTTCAAAAGGGAGAAACAAACTATGATACAGATTTATTTTTACCAATAATCCACGCAGTTGAGGATTTAACACCTAAAAAATATGAAGGTGAGTACAAAATGGCATATCGAGTAATTGCTGATCATATTAGAACGGTAGTATTTGCACTTAGCGATGGTGCAATGTTCTCTAATAATGGAAGAGGATATGTGTTGCGTAGGGTTTTACGTAGAGCGGTTCGCTATGGTATCAAATTGGGCTTAAATGAACCGTTTATGTATAATTTGGTTCCAATGGTTAGTGAAAATATGAAAGCATACTATCCATATTTAATGGATAAAATTGAATATAATCAAAATTTAATCAAAACAGAAGAAGAAACATTTCATAAGACATTAGCAAATGGTGAAAAGCTATTGAATGATGAAATCACGAAAATGAACGATAAAATATTTTCAGGGAAAGTTGCATTTAAACTGTATGATACTTATGGATTCCCATATGAATTGACGGAAGAAATTTTAAATGATGATGGTTATTCAATCAATAAAGATGAATTTGATAGTGAAATGGAAAAACAAAAGGAACGAGCACGTAACGCACGTGTTGATTCTGGATCGATGACTTCGCAGTCAGCAGATTTAATGGAATTTGTTGAAAAATCGGAATTTGTTGGATACGATAATTTAACTTGTGAAGCTAATATTATTGGTTTGTTTAAAGATGGTAATAAAGTGGATACACTTACATCAGATGGAGAAGTTGTTTTTGATAAAACTTGTTTTTATGCAGAGAGTGGAGGACAAGTGTCAGATGGTGGATATTGTAAAATCAATGGAAAAACATTTAATGTGAAAGATGTAAAGAAAGCACCTCATGGGCAATTTCTACATTCTCTTGAAATTGAAGATGCATCCATTTCATTGAATCAACAAGCATCTTTGTTTGTCGATCAAGAAAAAAGAAAGTTAACTACACGAAATCACTCGGCTACCCATTTATTACAAAGTGCATTAAAAAGAGTAGTAGGGGATCATATTGCGCAAGCTGGTTCGTATGTAAGTGATGAATATCTACGATTTGACTTTACTCATTTTGAGAAAGTAAATCGTCAGCAACTAGATGAAATAGAGCATATGGTAAATTCATTCATTCAACAAGATGATCATGTCAGTATTGAATATTTAGATATTGAGGAAGCGAAAAAGACTGGTGCAACAGCAATGTTTGATGAGAAGTATGGAGATGTTGTAAGAGTCGTTAGTATGGGTGATGTTTCAAAAGAATTCTGTGGAGGATGTCATGTAGAACACACAGGAAACATTGGGATTTTTAAAATTGTAAGTGAGGAGTCGATCGGTTCAGGAATTCGTCGTATTATTGCTAAAACAGGGTTGTCAGCATTTATGGATTTTAAAGCAGAAGAAAAATCATTATATCAAGTTGCAGATATTTTAAAAATGAAGACGATTGTCGGAATTGAAGATAAAGTATCTGGAATGATAGAAGATACAAAAAGGTTACAAAAAGAAATTCAAGAATTACAAGGACAAGCTTTGGTAAGTGAGGCTGCTAATATAGTAAGTGATGCACAAGATGTGAATGGTATCAAAGTATTGGTAAAAAGTTTTGAAGGTGTGAATGGTGGAAGCTTAAAAGACATGGCTTCATCGATTAAGGAGCGATTAGGAAAATCAGTAGTATTTTTAGCTAGTGAAGACAATGGGAAAATTATTTTTGTTGCCGCAGCTAGTAAAGAAATTACTGGTGATAAAATAAATTGTGGTAATTTAGTAAAAACAGCTGCACAAATTTGTGGTGGTAATGGTGGTGGACGTCCAGATATGGCACAAGCTGGAGGGAAAGATGCTACAAAATTGTCAGAGGCATTATCAGAAATAGCTTCAATCCTAGGTTTTACTCTTTAAAAAAAAGAAAAAATATTGTACAATATAGCATATATCGAAATATATTCGAAAAGGGGGTTATAATATGAAAGATATTACAGAAACAATGTCATTTGCATCTGACGATTTTAAGCAAGATAATATCAAACATGTTTTACGCCTAGTAAATGAAGCACTGGAAGAAAGAGGATATAATTCTGTTAATCAAATTTCAGGATATCTTATTTCGAATGATCCTGCTTATATTTCTAGTCATAAGAATGCTCGTACCATTATTCAAGGTGCGGATCGGTATGAAATTATTGAAGAGTTAGTACGTTTTTATTTAAGTGCTATCAAAGAAGACGAATAATGGAGAAAATTATTGGTCTAGATTTGGGGAGTGTTACTTGTGGTGTGAGCGTAAGTGATCTTATGGGAATTATTGCGTCTTCTGTAAAGACGATACGATTTCCAGAAGATGATTATGATACTTGTCTTGAAGAAGTATTGCTTACGTTGAAAGAAAACAATAGTAATACCGTTGTTTTAGGTTTGCCAAAACACATGAATGGTGACATAGGAATTCGAGGAAATATTTCAATTGATTTTAAAGAAAAGTTAGAAGCTCATGATGTAAAAGTGATTTTATGGGATGAGCGATTAACAACGGTTTCTGCTGAAAAAATATTAATTGGTGCGGATGTGTCACGTAAAAAACGTAAAAAGGTCATTGATCAAATGGCGGCAGTTACTATTCTACAAGATTATTTAAATAGTTTAAAATAGGGCTTTTGCCCTATTTTATTGGAGGTCATAAAATGGAATCTAATAGTATGTTTATAAAAGATGAGACAGGAAATGAAAAAGAGATGGAAATTCTTTTTACGTTTGATCATCAAGAAAAAAAATATGTTATCTTTCGTGATATAAATGCAAATGATGATGAAGTGTTTGCTTCAGCATATAATGACGATGGAGAATTGTTACCAATTGAAGCTGAAGAAGAATGGCAAATGGTTGAAGAGGTTCTTATAGCTTTTACGGAGGAAGATGATGAGTAATTCAAAATCTTTTTTAAAAAAATTCAGTTGGAATATAAAAACAATTGCTATTTTAATGATTATAATAGCTGTTTTAATAGGAATTTTTGGTACACTTTATTATAAAAATTCATTATCAGCAGTAACATCAAAAGATGAACCAATTTATTTTGCAATAGTTGAAGGTGATAATGTTACAACGGTTACAGAACGATTAGAAAAACAAAAAATTATTAAGAATGCTTCTATGGCAAAAATATCTGCTAAATTTAATGGTGTGGATGATTTTACAGTTGGTACCTACATTATCAATAGAAAATGGGATACACCCAAGATTTTAAAATATTTATCAAATGCTAAAAATATAAATAATGATGAAGTACTGATAACATTTAAAGAAGGGATATGGGCAAAAGATATTGCTAAGAAAATAGAGGAAGAAACAGATGTTAGTGCAGATGAATTGATTGCGTTGTGGAATGACGAAACATTTTTGAAGGCATGTATAGAACAGTATGATTTCTTAGATGAAGCAATTTTGAATGAAAAATATAGAGTTAAGTTGGAAGGGTATTTATATCCTGAAACATATTACTTTAAAAGAAAAACTACACCTGAAGAAGTAACATATACATTTCTGAATCAGTTTGCAGTTGAATATGAAAATATTCGCTCAAGTGTTGAAAAAAGTAAATTATCATTACATGAAATTATTACTTTAGCTAGTATTGTTCAATATGAGAGTGCAACAAAAGAAGATATGGAAAAAGTTGCAGGCGTATTCTATAATCGATTAGCAATCGATCAAAAACTTGAATCCAGTGTTACAGTGTGTTATTCATTGTATGAATTTGACAACTGGCTAGAATGTGAGCAAAAAGCGCACACGACGGATTCTCCATATAATACATATTTATATAGTGGATTACCAATTGGGCCAATTTTAAACCCAGGAAAGCAAGCGATTGAGGCTGTCTTACATCCTGCAGAGCATGACTACTTATATTTTATTGCAGATGTTCAAGGAGATAATACAGTGTATTACGCTAAAACATATGAAGAACATACGAAGAATGTTGAAAAGTACTTAGATTATTAAAAAAGATAGTATAATTTAGTTAATCATGTTATAATACGAAAGCAAAACAAGGAGTGATTTAGGTGGAAAATCAAGAAAAAGTATTAGTAACTCAGGCTGGTTATGAAGAGTTAAAAGAAGAATTAAGAAAACTAGTTCACGAAGAAAGAAATATTGTTATACAAGAACTTCAAGAAGCAAGAGCGCAAGGTGATTTAAGTGAAAATGCAGATTATGATGCAGCCAGAGATCACCAAGCACGTGTAGAGGCAAGGATAGCAGAATTGGAAAATATGCTATCAAATATTGAAATTATTGAAGATAAGAAAACTACTAAAAAGACAGTTTCTTTAGGTTCAACGGTTGAAATATTAGATTTGGACTCTAACGAGAAAGAAGTATATACAATTGTTGGTTCAGTAGAGGCGGATCCTTTCAATGGGAAACTATCAAATGTTACACCATTAGCAGTCGCTCTATTGGATACAAAAGTAGGATCAACAGTAACGGTGACAAATGTAGATAAACCATATAAAGTAAAAGTATTAGGTTTAAAATAAAAACATAGCGGATTTTAATTCCACTATGTTTTTTTAATTTGTATAATCTGATAAAATAACTGGATCATGTTGAGGAGCTGGGTCCTTTAATACTTTTATAATATTATCAGCATGATCTCCCATACGTTCTAGGTTAGATAGAATATCCACATAAACGGAAGCTGCGATATCTTTGTCACATTCATTATTTGACATACGTTTAAAGTGACGTTTTCTAGCTTTATCTTCCATAAGATCTAAGTAGTTTTCTTTATCTGCAACTACTTCTGCTAAAGATTCATCTTTTTCATAGTAGTAAGCCATTGAGAAATCTAACATACTAATTACAACATCAGTCATTTCATTGATATCTTCTAATGCGTTTTGAGAGAAACTTGCACGTTCATCATAAACCATGTCATAAAATCCAACTAAATTCATTGAAATATCGCCAATTCTTTCAATATTTTTGATCACTTGAAGGTTAGCAATTAATGAATCAGCATCATCTTGCGATAAACCTTCGTGAGATATATGGACTAAATATTGGGTAATCTTTGAATCCAAAGTATTTACCGCGTCTTCATATTGTGCAGCACCTTCACGATGCTTTCCAGATTTTGTGTTTAAGAAGTCTTTTGTTTCTTGTAATTGTGCTAATACAAGTTCAGCCATCTTAATTGTTGTATTTTTAGCGGAGTTAATAGCAGCGGCTGGCAATGTTTCTGCTAACATAGGATCAAGTCCAGCAACATCCACTTCGATTTGTTTTTCTTCTTTACCACGAATAAACTTTTTAACGACATATACCATCTGTTTAATAAATGGATAGGCTAAAATTGTGATGGTAACATTGAAGATAATATGTGCCACCGCGATTTGCATCATTGCCGATAGACCAAACTGGTTGGCAATCACAACAATCAATTCTGTAACAGGAGTTAAAAACAACATAAAGAACAAAGTTCCAAAAACGTTGAACATAACATGAATTCCTGCAGTTCGCTTTGCTGCGATACTTCCACCAAGAGAAGCAAATACAGCTGTGATGGTCGTACCAATGTTTGAACCGTATACAAATGGCAATGCAGCTCCTAAGGCAATGGCTCCAGAATCATATAATTTTTGAACAATCCCGATGACAGCACTACTAGATTGTACAATAGCAGTTAAGGCAGTACCGGCTAACATTCCTAAAAATGGTTGTTTAATCATTTCTTTAGCAAATGCATCAAATTGAGGTAAATCACCTAACAAACTTAATTCATCTCCCATTAAACGTAAACCAAAGAAAAGTAAACCAAAACCTAAAATGATTTGTCCAGCATATCCATGTTTTTTTCGCTTGGAGAAAACGGTAACGAGAACACCAATAAAAACAAAGATTAGAGACATTTTTTCTACTTTTAATCCAATTAGAAAAGCAGTAATCGTGGTTCCAATATTGGCTCCCATGATAATCCCCACAGCCTGTTCTAGTTTCATAATGCCAGCACGTACAAAACCAATTGCAATTGCTGTTGTTGCACTACTTGATTGAATGAAAGTAGTAATCAGTGCTCCTATAATGATACCCATCCATGGTTTTGCAGTGTACTTGTCGATATAATCTCGAAGTTTATCACCTGCAATGCTTTTTAATCCAGCACCCATGTATTCAATTCCAAATAAAAACAATGCAAATCCACCCAGGATATAGTCCCATTGAATTGAGGGAGCAGTAGCCGCTATATGTAGCATATTCATCCTCCTAAATATAACACTATTTTTATTTTAACATTTATTCAGAAAATTCCTACTAAAAATTTCATTTTTTAATGAAATATGCAAGTGGATATCTTTGCTTATTTCATATATAATGAACATGTTAGGATAAATGAAGTGAGGTAGATTATGAGATTGATATCTTGGAACGTAAATGGAATACGTGCATGTATTAATAAAGGATTTTATGAATTTTTGGAATCTGAATCTCCTGATGTACTATGTATTCAGGAGTCAAAAATGCAAGAAGGACAAATAGAATTGGTAACAGACGGCTATTATCAATATTTTAATAGTGCTGAAAAAAAAGGATATTCTGGGACTATTACATTAAGTAAGAAAAAACCATTATCTGTTTCTTATGGTATGGATTTGGCTGTACACGATAAGGAAGGTCGGATGATTACTTTAGAATATGATACATTTTATTTAGTGAATGTATATACACCAAATTCACAAGAAGCTTTGAAACGTTTATCATATCGAATGGAATGGGAAAAGGACTTCAAAGCTTATGTAAAAGGGTTAGAAAAAAACAAACCTGTGATTATTTGTGGAGATTTGAATGTTGCACATAAGGAGATTGATTTAAAAAATCCTACACAGAATAGAAAGAATGCGGGATTCTCTGATGAAGAACGTGCTGCCTTTACAGCTTTATTGGACGCAGGATTTATTGATACATATCGATTATATAACCCAGATAAAGAAGGGGCATATTCATGGTGGAGTTATCGCTTTAACGCTCGCAGTAGAAATGCGGGATGGCGGATAGATTATTTTTTGGTTAGTGAGAGCTTAAAAGACAAGTGTGAAAATGCAAACATTTTAAATACGGTATTGGGTAGTGATCACTGTCCTGTTACTTTGGAAATAGAGGTATCCTAAAATGGCATTTGTAGGATGGAATGAGAATCTTGATGCATGCATTTTTGATTTGGATGGAACACTTTTAGATTCGATGAATGTCTGGCAAGAAGTAGATAGAAAGTATCTAGCAAGCTTTGGAATTGTATTTGATAATCGTTTCAGTGAGGAAATAAAAAGGCTAACGTTCAATGAAAGTGCAAAATATTTTATTGAAAAGTTTAAAATTGAGCGTAGCGAAGAAGAAATAATGAGTGACTGGAATGAAATGGTAGAAGTTGAATATCGAGATAACATTCAGTTAAAAGAAGGTGTTATGGAAACCCTGGATTTTCTAAAACAGAAAGAAATTAGAATGTGTGTTGCCACTTCATGTAATAAAGATCATGCAATTATGGCTATGAAGCGTTTGGGAATCTACGATTATTTTGAATTTGTGAGAACGTGCAAAGAAATTGGTAAAAATAAGGAACATCCAGATATTTTTTTAGCTTGTGCTGAAGAAATGGAAGTAGCTATAGAAAAGACAATGGTTTTTGAGGATTTGCGCATAGCTTTGGAAGTTGCAAAGAAGGAAGGGTTTCAAACATGTGGAATCCATGATACACTTTCCACACATGAAAAAACGGAAATAGCAAAACTTTGCGATTATTTTATATATAGTTTTTATGAATTGAATCAAGTTTAAAAATGAGGAGGAAGTATGATAGCATTTGTTAAAGGAAATGTAGTAAGTTACAGTGCAGATAGTGTAATTATTGATAATGGTGGTATAGGATATCGTATTTTTATGCCCAACCCAGCATTGTTGACTTTAAATCAAGAAACATTGATATATACGTATCATCATATTCGTGAAGATGCACAAATATTATTTGGTTTTACTTCTATGGAAGAGCATGATTTGTTTACTCAATTAATTTCAGTAAAAGGAATCGGGCCAAAGATTGCAATAAATGCGTTAAGCGTTGGAAGTTGGCAACAGATTGTAGAAGCAATCGAAACAAAAAATGCTACATATTTAAAAAGTTTACCTGGTATTGGTAACAAAGCAGCTTCACAGATTGTGTTGGACTTAAAAGGTAAGTTGGTGGAATCTGGTGATGGAAAAGAATTGAATACGAACTTAAGTGATGCCATGGAAGCACTTAAGAGTTTAGGATACAAGACAAATGAAGTGAATTCATTAATGAAGCAACTAAGCAAAGAAAAAGATAAATCTGTAGATGAATATATAAAGCTAGCATTACAAATGCTAGCTGGTAAAAAAGGAGTGTAGTGATGAGTGATCGCATTTTATCAAATGAGCAACTTGATAACGAAGAAGAAATTAGTTTAAGACCGCAGCGACTTGAAGAATATATAGGTCAAAATGATTTAAAAGGGAATTTAAAAATATTTATTCAAGCTGCTAGACAACGAAATGAGGCGTTAGATCATGTTTTGTTATATGGTCCTCCAGGATTGGGAAAAACTACATTATCTTATATATTAGCAAATGAAATGGGGACGAATGTTAAAACGGCAAGTGGACCAACGATTGAAAAAGGTGGGGATCTTGCAGCGATTCTTTCACAACTAGAGCCAGGAGATATTCTCTTTATTGATGAAATTCATCGTTTATCAAAAGCTGTTGAAGAAATTTTATACCCAGCAATGGAAGATTATTGCTTAGATATCGTTGTTGGAAATGATGCAAGTGTTAGAAGTATTCGTTTAGATTTACCTCCCTTTACATTAGTGGGGGCGACAACAAGAGCAGGAGATTTAAGTGCTCCTCTTCGAGATCGCTTTGGTATTGTTTCGCAACTTTCATATTATGATCAAGAAGATTTGGAAAAAATTGTAAAAAGGACTTCTATAGTAATGGAAACGGATATCGAGGAACCGGCAATTCATGAGATTGCTTTGCGTTCACGTGGAACACCTCGGATTGCTAATCGATTATTTAGAAGAGTAAGAGATTTTGCCCAAGTTATGAATGATGGATTGATTTCTGAAGATATTGCGAAAATGGCACTTGATCGTTTGAAAGTTGATCATCTTGGTTTAGATGATGTCGATCATAAATATTTACGAGGAATCATTGAACGTTTTAATGGTGGGCCAGTAGGATTAGAAGCAATTGCATCAAGTATTGGTGAAGAAGCATTAACACTTGAAGATGTATATGAACCATACTTATTGCAAATTGGATTTATTAATCGTACACCACGAGGAAGAGTGGTTAGTCCTAAAGCTTATCATCATTTAAAGATAACAGTAAACGAGGGATTATTTGAAGATTTATAAGACACAGGAATGTGTCTTTTTATTCTAGGGTGATTCTTAATAAATTATGGTTTTCACAAACTTATGTATTTGTTATAATAGTCAGTGAGGTGATTCTATGGCGTTTGAAATTACAGTTGATCAATTTGAAGGTCCTTTGGATTTAATGTTACATTTGATAAAAGAAAATAAATTGGACTTATTTGATTTGGATATGACTATCTTATGCGATCAATATTTAGCATATATTAATGCCTTTGAGTCCATGCATTTAGAGGTGGCGAGCGAGTTTTTAAGTGAGCTTGCCGGATTGATTGAGTATAAAAGTAAGCGTCTTCTGCCTCGAGAAAAAGTAGAAATTGCTGAAGAATATGAAGAGGATCAACGAGATAAATTAGTGAAGAGGTTAATTGAATATCAAAAATTCAAAGAAGCTAGTACACAATTTTCAAAAAGTTATGAAGAACGTCAACGAATGATGGAAAAACCAATTAGTAAGAAAACAGAAGAATGGATGAAACAGGTAACCATTGATGAATATCATGGAAATCCATATGATTTAATAAAAGCTATGAATAGAGTTATTCGCCGTTATGAGTTAAATCAGCCTTTAGAGACACAAATCACAATGAAAGAGATGAGTGTTGATGAACGTTTAGATCAATTAAAAACAAAATTACATAAAATAAAAGGAAAAATTACCTTTGAACAGTTGTGTGATGATTGTAAAAATTTACATATGGTTATTGTGTCATTTCTGGCAATTTTAGATTTGATAAAAAATCAAGAAATAAGTTTTAGTGTGGATGAAGAAGATCAAATATGGTTGATTACAGGAGTATAAGATGAAACATATTATAGAAGGATTATTGTTTTTAAGTGGTGATGAGGGCTTAAGCGCTGAACAACTTTTAGAAACATTGGACATTGATGAAGCAAAACTAACAGAAGAGATAAAACAATTAATGGATGATTATTTAACAGATAGTCATGGTATTGAATTGGTTCATTTTGGGGGACGTTACAAATTTGTAAGTAAGGAAAGTGTGTATGAATATGCAGAAAAATTGTTCTCTTCAAATAAAATGGCAACGCTTTCGAGTGCCGCTTTAGAAACATTGGCAATCATAGCTTATAAGCAACCTATCACACGTGTTGAAATTGAAGAAATCCGTGGCGTAGGTTGTGATATGATGATTCGTAAACTATTAGCACGTTCGCTTGTTAAGGAATGTGGCCGTAGTGATGCACCAGGTCGTCCATTTTTATATGAGGTGACAGAAGAATTTATGGATTCTTTCAAATTAGAAAGTTTAAAAGAACTTCCTGAGCTTGAAGATTACAGTGTAAATGTACAAGAGGAATTGTTTGATAACAGATAAGGAACGTTGATAATATGGAAAGAATACAAAAAGTGATTGCAGCAAGTGGTATAGCTTCACGAAGAAAAGCAGAAACGATGATCTTAGAGGGTAGAGTAAAAGTAAATGGTGAAGTTTTAAAAGAATTAGGATATAAAGTAAAAAAAGGTGATTTCATTGAAGTAGATGGTAAATCTATTCAAAGGGAAAACAAAGTATATTATGTAATGAATAAACCTAAAAAATCAATGTGCACTAGCGATGATGAATTTGATCGCAAAACAGTGATTTCATTAATTGATTCAAAAGAAAGATTATTTAGTGTTGGTCGTTTAGATTATGATACAAGTGGAGTGTTGATTTTAACGAATGATGGCGAATTTGCCAATCAATTGGTTCACCCAAAATATCATTTACCAAAAACATATAATTTAACCATTAATGGGATTCTAACACCACCACAGTTAATGGAATTAAAAAATGGTATTGAATTGGATGATGGTAGAAAAACCTTGCCTGCAAAATATAAAATTACAGAGAAAGATTTAAAGAAAAATCAAATGTCTTTGGATTTAACAATTTATGAAGGTAGAAACCGCCAAATAAAGCGAATGATGGAATATTTTGGATATCATGTAACGAGATTACATCGCAAACAATTGGGATACTTAAAAGTAGATGATTTACGACAGGGAGAGTACCGCAAACTGAAACCATTTGAAGTGAAGCAACTTAGAAAATTGGCTTTAGAAGGCAGTGGAAAGGATTTGTAATACGATTTACTAAGTAGTATACTTTGTATAAGGAGTAAACTATGCTAAAGAATAAAGAACTATATAATTTAGAACAAGAGATTGAGTGGTTAGAAAAGAAAGTAAAGTACATACAACTTAATCGTATTGAAATACATGATGGACAACCTGAAATTCTTGCGTATATTTATATGCATAAAAATTGCAATCAATACGAGATTGCAAAATATTTAGGATTATCGAGAGCATCGATTGGTGTTTCTATTAAACGGCTACAAAAAGCTGGGTTTGTAGATGTTTTATCAAATGAACAAGATGCACGAGCAACCTGTTTACAAATCACAAAAAAAGGAATCAAAACCCTTGTTCAATCAGATATTGTATTAGACGAGTATATATCTAAGAAATATGATGGGTTTAGCGATGAAGAATTAGTAGCATATATAAAAATGTTAGAAAAAGTGAAACGCAATCTTAAAAAAACATATAAAGATGGTAAAGGGCTCTAAGAGCCTTTTTTATATAAGAGGATATGGGTAAGATGAGTTATAAAAACAATAGTAAGTCTTTATTTATCTTAGAAATTAGAGTAAAATATGAAAAGGTGATTTTATGCAACAATATTTTTTAGATTCGGAAGTAAAAAAGGGAAGTAGTGTCTTTTTTTCAAAAGAACAACAACATCATATGAAGAATGTATTACGAATGCATACTGGTGAAATTGTTAAAGTGGTGGATAATCATTCAACTCCTTTTTTGGTTGCAATCAATGTAGAAAATGAAGTTACAGGAAGGATTATAGAAACTTTAGAAAGTAATTTAGAAAAAGTTAAAATAACGTTGTTACAAGGCTTAATAAAAGGAGAACGATGGGATTTTTTACTTCAAAAAGCTTGTGAATTGGGAGTTGATCGAATAATACCTTTCTATTCAAGTCGTACGATTGTAAAGGTAAATGATAAAATAGATAAGAAAACAGAACGTTTTAATAAGATTGCTTTAGAAGCATGTGAACAATCGAAACGTGATCATTTAGTCAGTGTTCATCAACCAATAGCATATAAAGAAATTGGTAATTATACATCAGAGTTGAATTTAATCGCATATGAAGCAGCTGATTTAAAAAGTGATAAATTAAAAACATATTTGTTAGATAATCCAGATATAAAGACAATTACAATTGTAATTGGTAGCGAAGGTGGCTTTTCTGAAGATGAAGTGGTGTTTGCGAAATCAAAAGGTTTCGCTACTGTTTCTTTGGGCTCTCGAATATTGCGTGCTGAAACAGCTGCACTTGCAAGTATACAATCAATAATGTTTTGTTATGAATAAGGTGGTGTGTTATGGATAAAGTATATAAGTTATTACATAAAAAATATGATAAAAAATTCAATAAGACTTCATCTGTGAAAGAAAAAAAGATTGAAATGGAGAATTTATTTAAATCATATAATATTGAATATAAACAAGAAAATGAATTGTCTTTTTTTCATAATGAAATTTGCTATCAAGGGATACTGAACAAGCAAGAAATAGAACGTGCTTATTTTGAAGGTAAAGTATTGATGAATGATTTTTATGACACACTGGATTATGAAGAGAAAAAGCGATTGATGAATTATGAAATTCAAAAAGTAAAGCCGACTTTACCATATCGAATGGTAGAAGGAAAGCCTATTTTTATTCCTTTTTTTGACTTTCGTTTGAATCAAATATATGAAAATGAAATGGTCTTATTTGATATTAAAAAATACAATTACTATGTCAGACGATTTGAAAATATTATGATTGATTTTCATTCGCTATACGATAATCAATTTTATGGTAACGACTTTTGTAGCGCAGAATTAGTTTATGAAAATCAAAATCAGTTATCTTTATATTGTGATTTGACAACATGTTTATATTTTGTTGAAGATTTAAAATTAGTGAATCATCTAACTTTAAGAAAAAAGATGGATGAAGAAATATTAAAAAATATAAGTTATTCTTATTTTAATGTTTCTTTTATTGAATTTATAGATTTGTTGGAAGGGTTGGAACTTATCGAAGCCAAGGAAATGAAGAAGATAAGAAAAATGATAAAGAAAGGAAAATCATGAAAACATTTGCGATTGCAACACTTGGATGTAAAGTGAATGCTTATGAATCTGAGAGCTATATTCAAGGTCTTGAACAGTTGGGATATGAAGAGATTGATTTTAAAGAATCAGCAGATGTTTACATTATAAATACTTGTGCGGTAACAAATACGGCTGCTTCTAAATCGAGGCAAAAAATAAACCAAGCTAAAAAACGAAATGCAGATGCTGTGATTTGTGTAGTAGGTTGTTATGTACAGGCGAGTGTTGATGCAAAGAAACTTGATGTAGATGTTTTAATTGGTAGTTCTCATAAAAATGAGTTACCTAGTTTGATTCATGAAGCATTGATGCAAAAAACAAAATCAATTTTTATTGAAGATATTTCTAATGTTGATGAATTTGAAGAAATTAATGTGAGACATTTTCATCATCGTACACGTGCTTTTTTAAAAATTCAAGATGGATGTAATCAATATTGTAGTTATTGTATTATTCCATTTGCCAGAGGAAAAGAAAGATCAATGCCTTTGGAAAAAGCAATTATTTCCGCACAAAAATTAGTTAATAGTGGACACCATGAAATTGTCCTCACTGGTATTCATACCGGACGGTATGGAAATCATAAAGAAAATTTATTAGAACTTCTAAAAGCTATGGTAAAGATTGAAGGGTTAGATAGAATTCGCATTTCTTCTATTGAAATAAATGAAATAAGTGATGATTTAATTGCCTTTATTGCAAATAATAAAAAAATTGCTAATCATTTACACATTCCAATTCAATCAGGTAGTGATGAAATTTTACGACGGATGAACCGACCATCGATGAGTACTTATTTCAAAGAAAGGGTTGCTTTAATTCGAAAGATGATTCCTCATATATCAATAAGTAGCGATATTATTATAGGGTTTCCAGGGGAAAGTGACAAACACTTTGAAGAAACTTTGTTGACTCTACAAGAAATAGAGTTTTCGTTTTTACATGTTTTTCCTTTTTCTAAACGCGATGGAACAAAAGCAGAAAAACTTAGTGGTCATCTGCCAAATGATGTAAAGAAGAAAAGATGTCAGGAAGTATCTTTTTTATCAGAAAAACATTATAATAGGTATATTGCTTCTTTTATCAATCATGATGTTGAAGTATTGTTTGAATATGAAAAAGATGGGTATTGGTATGGACATACAAGTGAATATATATTAACCCGTGTGAAGAGTACGAATGATTTATCTAACAAAGTATATACTGTGTTTATAAAGGGAAATGATGAAGACAAATTATGGGGAGAATTAGGAGGTATATCATGAGGTTATCAAGTGTATTTGAAGGTGCGCCAAGTATTGTAATTAAAGGGCTTTATACAGATTCGCGAAAAGTAAGTGAACACGGAATGTTTTTTTGTCTTGATGGAATTATTACAAATGGACATAAATATATAAAACAAGCTATCAAAAACGGAGCAGTATGCATTGTACATAGTGAGAATTTAAAATCATTTGTGGATGATGTTGTGTATATTAAAGTAGAGAGTGTTGTAAAGACATTAAATCAAGTCGTTTCAAAATATTACGATTATCCAAGTGAAAAAATGTTGGTCTTTGGTGTTACTGGGACAAATGGAAAAAGTACGGTTACCAACATTATTAAAAATATTTATGATCATTTTGAACCTTGCGGATATATAGGAACGATTTCAATTGAATATAAAGATGTAAGACGTCCACCTGATTTAACAACCCCAGATCCTATTTATTTGAATGAAACATTAGCTGATATGGTAAACGATGATGTAAAAGCAGTTGCTTTAGAAGTGAGTTCTCATGGTTTAGCGCAAGAGAGAGTGGATGTGGTTGATTTTGATATTGCCGTATTTACCAATTTCACATATGATCATTTAGATTTTCATGGGACGATTGAAAATTATTTTGCAGCAAAAAAGAAATTGTTTTTGAATTTAAAAGCAGAAGGAATAAGCGTTTTAAATATAGATGATGAAAAGTATGATGATTTACGTACTGCTCCAGCAGGAAAAGTTGTAACCTATGGGATTCAACACGAATGTGATTATCAAGCAAGTAGTTTAGAGTTGTCTATGGATGGGACAAAATTTAATTTACTTCATGGTGGTAAAGTATACCCAGTGAAAACAAATCTAATTGCCGAGTATAACATTTATAATTTACTAGCGGCGATTGCAAGTATTGTGGAGAGTGGGATACCAATTGAAGAGGTTATGCAACACGTAAGTCATATTCGCCAGATAGAGGGGCGTCTTGAAATTATCGATGAAGGACAACCCTTTAATGTAATTGTTGATTTTGCACATACGCCAGATGGTTTGGAAAAAATATATGAATTTGCAACAACAATTACAGATGAATCAAGTAATATCATCAGTGTTTTTGGAAGTGCAGGTCGTAGGGATAGTGCTAAACGTAAAGTGTTTGGTGAGATAGCAAGTAAGTATTGTGATATGATTATTCTTACTGAAGATGACCCTCGTGATGAAAGTGCTAAGGATATTGCAGATGAAATAAAATCAGGCATTGATGTAGGTGTTCGAAATATTTTCATTGAAGATCGCTATGCAGCAATTAGGCAAGCAGTTGAACAAGCTAATAGTGGCGATACAATTTTAATTTTAGGAAAAGGTGATGAACCGTTTATATATCGTGAAAATGGACGAGCTCCATGGATGGGGGATCATAAGGCAGCAATAGATACAATTCGAAAATATTATTTAGGTACAGAAATCGAAGAATAGTCATAAAAAAAGCCTGTTTTGGTCAATAGTATTTGCATTTTACATGTTTTTTATATATAATATCCATAGTGATTCAGAAGGGAGGGTAGAGTACCCATGCCAAAAGTAGTTTTAAAAGAAAATGAAGTTCTTGATGATGCTTTACGTCGTTTTAAACGTCAAGTTTCAAGAAATGGAACCCTTGCTGAGGCACGTAAACGTGAATTTTATGTAAAACCTGGAGTTCGCCGTAAGCTTAAGTCTGAGGCAGCTCGTAAAGCTCGTAGAGGGAAATAGTTAATATTATAAAAGCTTTAAAGATGATCTTTAAAGCTTTTTTATAGAATTTTTTCAATTTCAATAGATTGTAATGAATGTTTGTCATCTTCTAACCAAGAAATCACTTGATTCGTTAAATAGGTAGGGGTAGAAGCCCCTGAACTAATAGCAATTGATTTGCTGTTCTGCAAATCAATCGTTAATAAATCATTGACATCATCAATAAGATAGACATTCTTAATTTTCTTTTCTTTTCCAATCTGAGCAAGTCTTGTTGAATTATTACTTGCTTTATCGCCAACGATAATAAGTGTGTCAACATCATGAAGATTTGCTATAGCTTCTTGACGTACACGCGTTGCACTACAGATTTCTTCAGCAAATACAGCATTTGGAAATTTAGCTTTGATTGCTTGGAATAAGTTGTTAATATCATACATTGACATTGTTGTCTGATTTGTAACTAATAATTTATCGTATATTTCCATATCTTTGATATCAGCTTCATTTTGAATCAATGTAACATGTTCATTGTCATCGCAAATTGCACTTGCTTCTGGGTGATTCATTTTCCCAATATAGAGAATATGGTAACCTTGTTTAATATAAGAATCAACAAGTGATTGAGTTTTTAATACATCTGGACAAGTAGCATCAACAACAGTAAGTCCTTTTTCTAAAGCCCGCTTTTTTATCTTTGGATGTATTCCATGAGCGGTGAAGATAACGACTCCATGATCAATCATTTCAATTAATTCAGAGCGGCTTTTGTTTTTATCGTTCAAAGTAATAATTCCATATGTTTTTAATGCTTCAATGACATATGTATTGTGTACTAACATACCTAATATATATATTGGTTGATTGGGGTATTGTTTTACTGTTTCCTTAGCAATATTGATTGCACGTATAACACCTTTACAATATCCTCTAGGTTTAACTTTAAGTATTTTCATAAGGCTCCTCTTGCATATAATTATAATCAGAAAATACGAAGAAGTCCAAACAATTACAAATGAGGAACACTTTTTTTGAAAAACACTTACGACTAAGATATAATACATAAAGAAAGAGGTAGACTATGACTACAAATTTTAATAATTATAATTTAAAAGATTATACAAATAAATTTATTGAATTAAATTACTTTCAAGAGCCTACAAAAATTCAAGAGAAAGTAATTCCTTTGGCGCTTAAGCAAAAAGATGTAATAGGTGTTTCGCAAACGGGTACTGGAAAGACACATGCTTTTTTAATTCCTATATTAAATCAAATTGATGTTGAAAAAGATCAGGTCCAAGCAATTATTACTGCACCAACCCGTGAACTTGCATTACAAATATATACCAAAGCTTTAGATATGCAAAAAGCACTTGGAAAATTACGTATTAAGTTAATTACAGGTGGTATTGAAAAAACAAAAATGAGCAGCCAATTAAAGCGTCAACCACATATTGTAATTGGTACTCCAGGAAGAATGCGTGATTTATTTTTGGATGATAAAAGTTTATTGTTGCAAAATGCAAAAATGTTAGTGATTGACGAAGCGGATATGACAATGGAGTATGGATTTTTAGAAGATATTGATCAAATATGTTCTAGAATGAAAAAACCACAGATGATGTCTTTTTCTGCAACAATACCAGAACAACTCCGTTTATTTTTGAAGAAGTATATGGTTCATCCAGAAATGGTAGAAGTAAAAGATGATAAAAAATTCAAGCCAAGAATAGAACATATTTTAATCCCTTGTAAACATTTCTCTTATGAAGATCAACTGATGAAACTGTTGCCAACATTCAATCCATATTTATGTTTGATTTTTGCAAATACTAGAACTGTGTGCTCAGAAGTGGCTAAACGCATGCGAGATGAAGGCTATGGTGTTATTGAATTACATGGTGATTTAACAAGCAGAGAACGTCGTAGTGCAATGAAAGATTTAGGGAATTTAAAAGAGAAATATATCGTTGCTAGTGATATCGCAGCGCGTGGAATTGATATTGATGGTGTTAGTCATGTAGTTTCACTTGGCTTTCCAAAAGAATTAGATTTTTATATTCATCGCTCTGGAAGAACAGGACGAGCAGGAAATGAGGGTATTTGTTTTGCTCTTTATAATACTGGGGACGAAGGAAGTATAAAACAACTTCAAAATAAAGGAATTCATTTTTTACACCAAAGAATTGTAGGAAGTGATCGTTATGATTTAAAGCCTGTTTTCTATAAACGCAAACGTGGAGAGGATCCATTAGAAAAAGAAGTTAGCAAAATTGTAAATAATAAAAAGGTAAAGGTAAAGCCTGGATATAAAAAGAAGCGAAAAGCAAAAGTGGATCAATTAAAAAGGAAAGCAAAAAGACAAATGGTTCAAAGTGAAATAAAAAAACAAGCAAAAGAAAAAGCAAAGGCTCGACAACGAGCAAAACGAGGTGAAGAATGATAATTGGATCTCATGTATCAATGAGTGCTCCTGACTTTGTGTTAGGAAGCGTTAATGAAGCATTGTCTTATAATGCAACAGCAATGATGATTTATAGTGGTGCACCACAAAATACGAGGCGACAGCCAATTGAAAAAATGCATATTGAAGAAGCACAAAAGGTAATGAAAGAACATAATATACCAATGGAACACATGATTATTCACGCTCCATATATTATAAACTTAGCAAATACAATCAAACCTGAAACATATGAAATTGCAGTAGAATTTCTTACAAAAGAACTTAAACGTGTTGAGGCGATTGGCGCAAAATATTTGGTATTGCACCCAGGAAGTCATGTGAAAGCTGGTGAGGATATAGGTCTAAAGCAGATTGTGAAAGGTTTAAATGAAGCAATGAAAGATATGAAAGACTCATATATTGCTTTAGAAACAATGGCTGGAAAAGGAAGTGAACTTGGATATACATTTGAACAATTGAAATATATAATTGATCATTGTGAGTATAGCGACAAGCTACGAGTGTGCATGGATACATGTCATATGAATGATGCAGGGTATAATGTCTCTAATTTTGATGTATTGTTAGATGAATTTGATAGTGTAATTGGATTAGAGCGGTTAGTATGTATTCATTTAAATGATTCTAAAAATGTAAGAGGAGCAAAAAAAGATCGCCACGCCAACCTTGGTCATGGCGAAATCGGATTTGATACATTGTGTGCAATTGCTAATAATGAGCGAATTGCGCATGTCGTAAAGATTCTTGAAACACCATATATTGATGGAAAACCTCCATATAAAGAAGAAATAGAAATGTTAAGAACCGAGAAATACATTAATATAGTAGACTAAAAAAAGCATCTGAGGATGCTTGAGTGTGTAAATAAATCTGTGTAAATAAGAAATCTTTCCGTGATATGATAAAAGAAACGGAGAGATTTTTTATATGAAAACAAAAAACAACAAAA
>NZ_JAQFIQ010000038.1 GCF_029504745.1 Breznakia sp. PF5-3
AAAATAAAATGCAACACGTAAAGGTGTAACCAAATGAAATGAGGCCCCATTTAGGGGCAGCTGTTGGAGGAGGGCTATGCCCGCATAGTAAAAAACCACCGGCTTAGCCGGTGGATATTTATTTTAAATATGGAGCGGGTGATGAGAATCGAACTCACGTAGTCAGCTTGGAAGGCTGAAGTTCTACCATTAAACTACACCCGCAAAGATAATGCATTATTAAAATATCATTTTTTTGAATAATTTTCAAGTGTAGATATAAAATTAGTCAATTTTAATATTCATAGAATGAAGGGCACGATGAATTTTAGAAATGCTGTTTTCCTTGTAAGTAAGATGAATCAATTGTAGAATATTTTGAAAATTTTCCAGCCCATTATGTTCTCTTTTATATTCATATTCAATTTCATAATCAACCATACCATTGTATTCATTAATATCAAAACACAATTCATAGTCATCACTTTCAAAGACTGCACGATCAGTTTTTAAATGAGCAAGCATTTGAAAAGGACCATAGATTTGAAAGTTATCTAGTGTTTCTTTAATGGTAGCAGAAGTAAAGACTGCAGCATCGTTTTTGAAGACTTCGCATTCATACTCAAATAAAGTGTTATTGTTGAATTTTTTGAGTGTAAAAAGATAGTGGTTTTCTTTTTCTCGAATTCGCATTGCGCCATGATGTTTTATGATATCGAAGTGTTCATTATCATAATATGTGTTTATTTGAGTAATAAATTTGATTTTGGGATAGTATGATAATAGTTTATAAAATTGTTCTTTTGTGACTAGTATCTTGTACTCTTTTTCAATGTGTTTTTCCATACAAGTATGATACAATGAATTCATGATAAAAGAAATACATATTAAGAAATTTTCCATTGTTTCAAAACATGATCAAAATTCTGAAAGAATGGAAGCAAAAGTAAAAACAACGTTATTAGAGAATGGACTCATTTATGATAAGGCAAATCCAGAGCTCGTTATTTGTATTGGTGGAGATGGAACCTTATTATATGCAGTGCATCATTATTTAGAGCAATTAGAGAGTGTTTATTTTGTTGCAATTCATACAGGAAACTTAGGCTTTTTCACTGACTATCGTGAAGCAAATGTTGATGCTTGTATTCAAGATATTCTAAAAGGAGAGGTTTATGAAATTTTCAATTCTTCACTGCTAGAAGCACGTGTGAATAACGAAACATTATACGCATTAAATGAAGTTCGTATTGAAAATATTACCCGTACACAATTGGTTGATATTTTTGTAGATGGAGAGCTTTTTGAAAAGTTTAAAGGAAATGGAATATGTTTAAGTACACAGGCTGGTTCAACTGCATATAATAGGTCTTTAAAAGGCGCTGTTGTAGACAGTGGGTTATCATTGATGCAGCTTACAGAGATTGCCGGGATTCATGATAGCAATCATCGCTCACTTGGGGTTCCATATATTTTAAAAGATGATCGTGATATCAAAATTACAAGTGATGACTTTGAAGGGGCTTTTCTATGTTATGATCATAAACAAATATCACTAGATCATACAAAGGAGATAAATTGCATGATGAGTGATAAAAAGGTTCGTTTTATCCGATATAGAAAATACAGTTATTTGGAAAGAGTAAAAACTTTATATTAGAAAATAAGAAACTGATGAAACAGTTTCTTTCTTTTGGTATAGGGGATTAGTTATAATTTTTTTCTACTTATACTTGACAAGCTAACGAATGTTATCTAAAATTAAGGTAACGGTCGTTAGCTTAATTTTAGGAGGTAAGTATGAAACTATATTTTGGAAATATGATTACGATGATAACAACAATATCGTTGTTAGGTTTACTTGTATATATTGGATATTCATTTATGAATCGCTCAACCCTTGATCATTGGGGGAGAAGGATTATAATTTTGCTTGTTGTAGGCTTAGTTGTATGTTGTTTTGCAGTGACGAGAGATAATTATCATCACTCTGTGCAACATGCAATCGATGGATCAATAGATCCAGGCTTGTTTACGATAAAAAGTATACAATCTAATATTTGTTGTATGCTTGCAGGTGTTATTGTTTTGAGTGGCATTGTTAGTATTTTTATGAGGAATCAGGATGCAAGACAAATATGCTTTTTTATAATAGCGGTGTGTATTTGCTTAAAAATTGGTATAATAGAAGTCTCAAGGGTATCTATGTATTTGAGCTAGGATAGATGCTGGAAGGAGTTCTTATGGGAAAAAGGAATACGAAAAAAATCATTTTAGAAGAAGCTTTGGATCTTTTTTCGCTTGAAGGCTATGCAGGAGTTGGTGTACGTGCAATCGCTAAACGAGTTGGTATAAAGGAAAGCTCAATATATAAGCATTTTAAAAGTAAGGAAGATATTTTTAATTCTTTGCTTGCGGAAATGGAAGAACGTTATCAACAAGCTGCATTAGAATATCAACTTCCTCAAGGTGATATTGATGAAGTTGCAGATAGCTATCAGACAATTGATTTAGATAGTTTGAAAAAACTTAGTCGTCAATTATTTTTGTTTTTTCTAAAAGATCCTTATGCATCAAAATTTCGTCGAATGTTAGAGAACGAACGACATAAGAACATAAAAGCTAAGGAGATGTATCAATCCTTATTTATTGATGATGGATTATCATTTCAAGGAAATATCTTTGCTCAATTGATTGCTAAGGGAGCATTTGTGGAAAGTGATCCTCAAATCGTTGCCTTACATTTCTATGCCCCCATATTTTTGATGTTTCAAAAATATGATGATCAACCAGAAATGGAATCACAGGCATTATCTATGTTAGATGCACATGTTGAACAATTTAGTAAACGGTACGTAAAGAAAGGAAAATAAGCCTTTCTTTTTTTGTGAATGAAAAACATTTTTTTCTTTACATTTTCGTGAAATAAAATAATTAATTTTCAGAATTTTTATGGTTGAAAATGTACTATAATAGATTGTACAGGGAGGTAATACGTATGATTGAAAAAATACAAAAACGCGATGGCCGAGTGATAACATTTGTTCCTGAAAAGATAACAAGAGCAATCTTTTTAGCTGCTAGTGCAATTGCGAAAGAAGATGGTGTAGAAGCTGATTATGAATTAGCGGAAAGGATAACTGATCAGGTGGTTGGTTATTTAAACAGTGTTTACAAACATACAGTCCCAAGCGTAGAACAAGTACAGGATGCAGTAGTTAGAGTTTTGATTGAAACAGGGTATGCAAGAACGAGTGAAGCTTATATTTTATATCGTAGTGAAAGATCAAGAATTCGTAACTTAAAGACTAGATTGATGAAATCAATTGAAGAAATAACGTTTTCTGATGCAAAAGATTCTGACATGAAAAGGGATAATGCGAACATTGATGGTAATACAGCTATGGGTACAATGCTTCAATATGGAAGTGCTGTATCAAAAGAATATTGTTTGTCACAAGTGATAAATCCAAAATATGCGAAAATGCATGAGGATGGAGACATTCATATTCATGATTTGGATTTTATGAACATGGGTACTCTAACATGTTGTCAAATTGATTTGGATAAGTTGTTCCACGGAGGTTTTTCAACAGGACATGGTTTTTTAAGAGAACCACAGGATATCGCTTCCTATGCTGCATTAGCAGCAATTGCGATTCAAAGTAATCAAAATGACCAACATGGTGGACAAAGTATTCCAGCATTTGATTACTATTTAGCAAATGGAGTTGCGAAAACTTTCAGAAAAAAATATATTAGTAATTTAAATAAGGCGATTGAACTTATTCTTGGTAAAGATGTTGATCTTCGTGAGGATGTAAAAGTAATTGAAAAAGAAGTAGGTAAAAAGCCAACCTTGGATATGGATTATGCATTCTTGGATGCATTGAATGCATATTTGAAGAAAACTTTTAATACGGATGATGAAACGGTAAAGAAAATAAATACGTTTACTTATAAAGAAGCAAGAAATGAAACAGATAAAGCTACTTATCAAGCAATGGAAGGATTTATTCATAATTTGAATACTATGCATTCAAGAGCTGGAGCTCAAGTTCCATTCTCAAGTATTAATTTTGGTACAGATACATCAGTAGAAGGAAGAATGTTGATGAAGAACTTATTGCTTGCGCAAGAAGCAGGGTTAGGAAATGGTGAAACACCAATCTTCCCAATTCTTATTTTCAAGGTTAAAGAAGGTGTGAATTATAACCCAGGAGATCCTAACTATGATTTATTTAAGTTAAGTTTAAGAGTAAGTGCAAAGCGTTTATTCCCTAACTTTGTATTTGTGGATGCTCCATATAATTTACAATATTATGATCCAAATGATTTTAAAAGTGAAATTGCGACGATGGGATGTCGGACTAGAGTGCTTTCTAATGTAAATGGTCCAGATACTCCAGTTGGAAGAGGGAATAACTCTTTCACAACGATTAATTTACCTCGTTTAGGAATTAAACATGGTGTAGTTGGAAAAAAAGGTTTCTTTGACAAGAGTGCTTTTTTCCAAGAGTTAGATGAAGAATTGGAAATTGTAATCTCCCAATTGTTGGAACGTGGTGCAATCCAATCAGATAGAAAAGTGAAGAATTTCCCATTCTTGATGGGACAAGGTGTATGGATTGATAGTGAAAACTTGGATTGGAATGATACTTTGGAAGAAGCGGTTAAACATGGTACCTTTTCAATTGGATTTATTGGATTGGCAGAATGTTTGGTAGCGTTAATTGGTGAACATCATGGAGAAAGTGATGATGCACAAGAGTTAGGGTTAGAAATTGTAGGATATATGCGTAAAAAAGCTGATGATGCAGTTAAGAAATATCAATTAAACTTTAGTATTATTGCAACACCTGCTGAAGGACTATCAGGGCGGTTTACAAAAATCGACCGTAAAAAATATGGTGAAATTCGTGGTGTAACAGATCGTGAATATTATACAAATTCAAATCATGTTCCTGTGTATTATCCAATTTCTGCATTTGAAAAAATTCAAAAAGAAGCACCTTATCATGAAATGACAAATGCTGGGCACATCGCTTATGTTGAATTGGATGGAGATCCAATTAAAAACCTAGATGCGTTTGAAGAAGTTGTTCGTTGTATGAAAGAGAGCGGTGTTGGATATGGAAGTATCAATCATCCTGTCGATCGTGATCCAGTCTGTGGTTTTTCAGGTGTAATCGATGATAATATTTGTCCAAAATGTGGACGTGATGAAGATAAGAGTGAAGTGAAATTCGATCGTATCAGAAGGATAACGGGATATTTAGTAGGAACATTGGATCGCTTTAATAACGGAAAAGCTGCGGAAGAACGCGATCGCTTAAAACACAATGTTAAAGAAGATTAGACTTGCTTCAGAGTTAACCTTTGACAGTATTGTTGATGGACCTGGCTTACGAGTGGTCTTATGGACACAAGGTTGTCCACACCAATGTAAAGGATGTCATAACCCAGAAACATGGGATATGGAAAAAGGGTTTCTCAAAGATGTTGATGAAATCATCGATGCCATTAAAGCAAGTAGGTTACAAAAAGGCCTTACGATTTCAGGAGGAGAACCTTTCTTACAACCAAAGCCACTAATTGAAATAGCTAAAGCAGTAAAACAGCTGGGAATGAATATCTGGATTTATAGTGGATATACCTATGAAGAAATTATCGCTGATCAAGATAAGCGAGCCTTACTTGAACAAGTGGATGTATTAGTGGATGGAAAATTTATAGAGGAGTTAAAATCTTATAAATTGCTATTTAAAGGTTCTAGTAATCAACGGATCGTTGATGTACCTAGATCATTATTAAAACAAGAAATTGTTTTGTTAGAAGATTAATAAGAAAAAAAGCAGTATCAATCACTTGTGATGGTACTGCTTTTGTATGTTTATAAATGATTTATTTGGTGATACAAACTTGAATTTTGTAAAGATTGGTATCTTTTTTTGTTTCAACAAAACCACTATTGTTATCTACGATTTCTCGAACTAGTTTAAACTCTGAATTTGCTAAATGGTTATCTGCTGCTTCTTGGATTTCGTTAGTTTTAATCTCACAGTTAATCATAAACCATCCAGGGCGAATTTTACTTGTTAATGAAATGGTTTTATCTTCAACATTTGTACGTTCTGCTAAGGAAATAGCAGTGTTTAATAGAGTTGCGAAAACGATACATAAATCATCTTCATCAAAGGGAAGATCATCAGGAATACTAACTAAAGATGTTAGATTGATGCCCTTTGTTTTACAAAGAGAACTAGCATCTAAAATGATAGAATCAACAAGTGGATGATTTGAATATTGAGTAAACTCTTCATCTATTTTCTTAGTTTTCTTTAAGAGCTCTTCAATCATATTTTCCAATTCTTCTTTAGAATAATCAATAAATGCATATTCAAGACTATGTAGTAAATTAAAATAATCATGTTTAATTTTTCTTAACGCTGTTATATATTCCATATTCTTTTTATAGTATTCACGTTGTGTAACTAATTGATTTTCAAGAATTACATTTTTTGATTGTATTCGTTCAACCGTATCTAGATTTACAAGATAGAAAAACAAAGCTAGATAGGAGAATAAGAAAATAATTGATAAGGCTAAATGATATCCTGGAATAATTAGTATTGAATAATCAATATAATAAATTAAAGTCATGATATCCAAGAAAACAAAGAAGATAAAAACAGCTGAAGTAATAACACTCATAGTGTATTTGTTTTCTATTGTTTGGGTAATTTTTTTTGGTGGGCATATCCAAATAGACAATAGAAATACGGTAATTGAAAAAACTATACCAACTAGTGGGATATGTGGGTGAACATTAATTTTGGTTTGAAACATTTCATAAAAACTAAATTGACTTGATAATGCATAGATGGAATTGGTAATTCCTTGGGAACATAAAAGAACAAAAGCAAAGATACTAGCTGAAAACAATTTTTGCATAAATGAACTTTCATAAAAGATAAATGCAGTGATCATAACAAAAAGAAAGACACTCGCCATCTGCAAAGGATATAAAAAGAAGGTTGTAGCATAACATAAAATAGAGTTTGCAATAAGTAAATAAACCAGAAAAACGGGTTTACTAACTCTAATGGGTTTGAATTTCATAAAGTAAAAGCAAAACAAAATACAATAAATATCACTTAATCCAATGTATGCAATATAAAATAGTGTATTCATGTTTATTCACCACTTTGTAAATATTCAGAAAGACGATGTGTAATTTGTGGATAAAATGATTTTCCTACAGCAAGAGTAGTATTGTCAGTAAGTGTCAATTCAGAGCGACTTAACTTTTTCACATACTCTAAATTAACAATATAGGAACGATGAATTCGACAAAAAGGAAAAGGTTCTAATTCTTTTTCTAAATCATCGATTCTTTTATAGTATTCATAAACTTTGTCTTTGCAGTTAATAGTCATAATTCTACCAATAATTTCAAAATAACGAATTTCACGCATTGGAATAGAATACATTGTAGCATTTTTCTTGAATACAAAGGTTGGTTCTTTTTTCTTTGATAATTCAACGGCTTTTAAAAGGACAGCCTCTGCTTGTTCACTATCTAGATCATCTTTTAATAGGTAATGCAAAGGGTTTGAATCAAAGGAATCAAACACATGTTCGCGACTTGATGTCACGAAGATAATCTGTGCAGTTGACCCCAGTTTACGAAGTGCATTGGCAACATCGATTCCATTGGTATCCCCCATTAAAATATCTAGGATAATAATATCGTATTTAAAATAGTAATCTTCTGCATGAAACAACAAAGCCTCTCCGTTAGGAAACGTTGTTAATTCAAAATTTAAATTATGTTTTTTTTCAAAATCTCTAACAAACTTTTCTTCCCTGTCAAGCATAGCAGGATTATCATCACATAGACATATTCGGATCATTTTGAGCTCCTTTCCTGTTTTTTAGAAGTATCTAATAATAGCATTAATGAAAATAATGTGTCATCGTAATCAATTTCTAGTACTCCATCATATTTTTCAATAGAATGTTTTATATTTTGTAAACCTCTACCATGGAGTTCAGCATCTTCTTTACTTGTAATAAAAACGCCATCTTTCAGTTTGGGTTTTTCATAAAATGTGTTTTCAATCTTAGCACTTAAGAAGTGGTTTCGATATTTAATATTAATTTTAATCAGTCTTTTTTCTGGATAAGGAATTATGGAGCATGCTTCAATAGCATTATCCATGATGTTTCCAAAGATGGTTGCCCAATCAATTACTTGAATATTTAAATCAGCAGGTATTTTAATTGATGATTCAACTTTAATATCTAAGCTCTGTGCTTTTTTAATTTTTTCAGATAATAAGGCATCAAAGATAGGGTTTCCTGTTTTTAAAATAGGTGTTTCATTCTTTACAAACTTTGATAGGTTATCAATATAAGTAAGAGCTTCCTCAATTTGATTATCTTGAATTAATGTTTGAATACAAAATAAATGGTTTTTCATATCATGGCGAAAAGATTGCACTTTTTGATTCATTTTATCAATACTCTCATAATGTGCAATCTGATTATTCATTTCACTTTCAAATAATTTACTTAAGGCATTCGCTTTTTCTTCTTGAATACGTGCATTTTCTTTGATTAATTCTTCTCGAGCTTTCAATTGTTCAATCATTGTGTTGAACGATTTTGATAAATCACCTAAAAAGATAAATTCTTGTGTATAGTCACCTTTAGCAACTTGGTTAATTTGCCATGTTAGATGTCGTAAAGTTGATTGTAAGTCCTTTAGTGGACCTAACAAAGGGTTTAAATTTGATACAGTGGAATCCAAATCACCATTTGCAATAACATTAACAAATTTATCACCTTCAATAACATATTGACAGAGTTGTTTGATTCTTTTGAATAGTGGATAAGCTTCTTGATGAAAATCAGCTTCATTCATTGCTTCTAAAGAGCGAGATTCAAGGAAATAATCGATATATTCAATTAAGCGTTCTATATCTTTTTTCATAAGCTTATTCCTCGTTTACAGACGCTTTGAATCGACAAACCCGATCTCCTTTTGCCCAACAATCAATTTCTTTAGCTTTATAGTTTTTGTTTGTGAAAACACTAAATAAACCAGCAATGAACCCTTCATCATAATTACATACGGTTTCACCAATTACTGGAAGTCCTGAACAATCAAGATCTTCACTGATTGTTAATGTGGCATCACCAGATTCTTCATTGAAATCTTCTACTCGTAAGATGCCTATTTTTAAATCTAGAAAAGCTTTTTGAACAGAAGCTAAAAAACCATTTAAATCTTGATCAAGATTTAAACTAGTCTTTGCAAATTGTTCACCAGCTAAACGCCCTGCTCTGCGCAAAATTTCAATTGCTATGTCTTTTCCAAATTTTTCTTCAATTGCTTGACGCATTGAATACTCCAGGCTTCGATAGAGTTCCACAGGAACCATATCACCTAGATTTTTTCTACCATCAGCAGTATCCATTAAGTCTTCCCAACGAAAACCACCAAGTGTTACTTGTTTTTCTTTCATAAATCCGCCCTCATTTACCTGTTTATATTATAGTACCTAATTATAAAGATATACATATTATATAAGATAATCATAAGAATAACAAATGTTCTACTTCTAAAAATCTGTTATAATAAAATATAGTAGCATATTGTGATAAATTTAGTAAGAGGTTGACCTATGTTTCATGTATATCTAGTAGATGATAATAAGATTATTGTTGATAAGTATGAACGCTTATTAACAAAGATTGGTGAAGAAGAAAATATTGAATTGATAATTCACCCTTTTCATAGTGGGAAATCTTTACTATCATTTATTGATGATAATCCAATGGCACCAATTGATTTGGTATATTTGGATATTACAATGGATGAAATGAGTGGCTTTGAAGTGGCAAGGCAATTGGTGAATAAGCGAGCAGATGTAAATATCTTTTTCTTAACAGCAAATGAAGAATACCTATTTCAAACAAGTTCAAATTATGTAGTAGGATATTTATTAAAAAATGAAACAAGTGATGAAGAGTTCAAGAATTCTTTTATGCTTTATTATACATTGCATAATGCAAAGCAGAAAAAAATTATCAATTGTGTAAACGATAATCATGAAAAAGTAGAAGTGAAGGTAAAAGATATCTTATATGTAAATCTTTTAAAATTAAAGGTTGTCGATAAGGATTCGAATGTGTATCATCTCGATGAAGATCGAGTATTGTTACGTGATGAACTAGTAAAAGAATATTTTGTGGAAGTGAAGGGTGTTGCTATAAACTTAGAACATATAAAACGTATTGATGATAGTCATATCATAATGATGAATGGAGATAGCTTCTATGCCGATCGTAATGATATCAAGAAAACAAAAGTAGCATTTATTAATTTTTTAAGTGAATCATAAGGGAACAATTGTATTGTTCCCTTATTGTACTTCTAAGATAAATACAGTAAAATAAGTATATTAAAAAAGGAGAAGTGAAATGAAAGTTCTTATAATTGGTAAAGGTGGTCGTGAACATGCATTAGCAGATGCTGCATATCGAAGTGCTTCAGTTGATAAAGTATATGCTGCACCTGGTAGTCATGGAATGAAAGATGTAGCAGAAATCGTAGATATTGCAGCAGATGATATTAATGGATTAGTAGCATTTGCGAAAACAGAGCAAATTGATTTAACAATCGTTGGTCCTGAAGATACACTTGCCCTTGGGGTTGTGGATGCTTTTCAGGATGAAGGACTAAAGATTTTTGGGCCAAACAAAGCAGCTGCAAGAGTAGAGTCTAGTAAGACATTTGCAAAACAGTTGATGGAAAAATATAATATTCCAACAGCTGCATATAAAGCATTTTCCAATTATGATGATGCCAAAGCATATGTTGAAGAAATAGGTGTGCCAATTGTTATTAAAGAAGATGGTTTAAAGGCAGGAAAAGGAGTAAGTGTTGCTTATACGATAGAGGAGGCAATGCAAGCTTTGGATATTGCTTTTTCTATTGAAAATAATAGTGTTGTGATTGAAGAATGTTTGGTTGGTTTTGAATTTTCGCTTATGAGTTTTGTTTGCGGAGAAGTAGTAATTCCAATGGAAATTGCACAAGACCACAAATGTGCATATGATGGAGATAAAGGTCCCAACACAGGTGGTATGGGAGTATATTCTCCAGTTAAAAAGATAACGGATGACATCGTTGAAGAAACTATGAATAAGGTGATGCGACCAATGGCCAAAGCTATGGTTGATGAAGGAGTGCCATTTGTTGGTTTCTTATATGGTGGCTTAATGCTTACCAAAGATGGTGTAAAAACAATTGAGTTTAATGCAAGATTTGGTGATCCTGAAGCAGAAGTTATTTTACCAAGATTAAAAAGTGATTTTGCCCAAACGATTCTTCAAGTGATGAATCAACAAGAGGTCTCTTTACTTTGGGATGACAAAGTAACTTTGGGTGTGGTTATGGCTAGTGAAAACTATCCAGCTTCCTCTACCAAAGGAGCTATTATTGAAGGATTAGACAAGGTAGATTCACGAATCTTCCATATGGGAACAGCCTTTCATGATGGACATTATATTACAAATGGTGGACGTGTATTATGTGTTGTTTCAAGTGCAGATACAATTGAAGAAGCATATGAAAAAGCATATGCTGATGTGCATAAAATAACTTGTGATAAATTATTCTATCGCAATGATATTGGTAAGAAAGATATGGGGGAGTAAACAATGTTAGATCGTTATTCAAGACCTGAAATGCGAGAAATTTGGAGTGAACAATCAAAGTTTAATGCTTGGTTAAAAGTAGAGATTTTGGCTTGTGAAGCTTGGAGTGAATTAGGTGAAATCCCTAAGGAAGATGTAAAGAAATTATGGGAAAAAGCTACCTTTGATATCGATCGCATTTATGAAATTGAACAAGATACACGACATGATGTCGTTGCTTTTACACGAGCAGTAAGTGAATCTTTGGGTGAGGAAAAGAAATGGATTCATTATGGGCTTACAAGTACCGATGTTGTAGATACTGCATATGGGTATCTATATAAACAAGCGAATGAAATTTTGATGCGCGATCTTGGGGAATTTATCAATACCTTAAGTTTACAAGCAACTCGATATAAAGATACTGTTTGCATGGGAAGAACACATGGTGTACATGCAGAGATAACAACTTTTGGATTGAAGTTTGCTCTTTGGTTTGATGAAATGAAACGCAACCTAGAACGGTTTAAAGAAGCGGCAAAAGGTGTAGAATGTGGGAAAATTTCTGGTGCTGTTGGAACCTTTGCAAATACACCACCTGAAGTACAAGATTATGTATGTGAAAAGTTAGGAATTGATTCAAGTAAGATTTCTACACAAACCTTACAAAGAGATCGTCATGCAGAGTACTTTGCAACATTAGCACTTATTGGAACAAGTTTAGAGAAAATGGCTACTGAAATACGTCATCTACAACGTACAGAAGTACGAGAAGTAGAGGAATTCTTTAGAAAAGGACAAAAGGGAAGTAGTGCAATGCCACATAAACGTAATCCTATAGGTAGTGAAAATATTGTTGGATGTGCAAGAATTTTAAGAGGCTATATGGTAAGTGCATATGAAGATGTTGCTTTATGGCATGAACGTGATATTTCGCATTCAGCAGCTGAGCGAATTATCGCACCAGATGCAACTGCGCTTTTGGATTATATGTTGAATCGATTTAAAAATATTCTAGCAAACCTAACTGTATTTGAAGATAATATGCTTGAAAATATCAATAAGACATATGGGGTTATCTTTTCTCAACGGTTTATGCTTAAATTGATTGAAAAAGGATATTCTAGAGAAAAGGCATATGATTTGGTACAGCCCAATGCAATTAAATCCTGGGAAGAAAAAATATCATTTAAAGAACTTATGGAAGCAAATGAAGATGTGAGAAAACTTCTTACACAAGCAGAAATTGATGATTGTTTTAATCCTAAATATCAAGTTAAAAATGTCGACATCATTTTTAAAAGAGTGGGATTGATATAGATAAGAAGGACAATAACCTTTAGGGTTACTGTCCTTTTCTATTGTTTCAAAATAGGAAAGAGATAAAAAAGTTTTTTCTTAAAAATGTGCCTAAAAGATGAAAAGTGAGGAAAAAACCTTTATACTTATATGTAACTATGAAAGGGGATGTTTATATGTTCGATTTTATTGCTGAGGTTTTTAATTTGATTCAAGAACGCTCAGATTTTTTTATTCAATTGATTATAGAACATTTACAAATTTCCCTATTATCGATTGCGATTGCTACGGTTTTAGGTCTTTGTTTAGGAATATTTATTAGTGAATATAAAAAAACATCAGGTTTTATTTTAGGATTAGTAAACTTTATTTATACGATTCCATCAATTTCATTATTGGGGTTCTTGATACCATTTTCTGGAATTGGGAATACAACAGTAATCATTGCTTTGAGTGTATATGCACTATTGCCAATGGTCAGGAGTACGCATACTGGAATTACCAATATAGAACCAGCAATCATTGAAGCAGCCAGAGGAATGGGGAGTACGAATTTTCAAATTTTATATAAGATAAAATTGCCATTAGCTTTACCTGTGATTATGTCAGGATTACGAAATATGGTAATCATGACCATTGCTCTTGCAGGGATTGCTTCTTTCATTGGTGCAGGAGGATTAGGAGTTGCGATATATCGTGGTATTACAACAAACAATGCAACTATGACCTTTGCAGGAAGTTTATTGATTGCGCTATTGGCATTTTTGGTTGACTTTTTATTGGGAAGAGTGGAAAAGGTGATTAGTTCGCGTAATCGTAAAAAAAGAAAGATGGCAATCTTTTCACTTGGTGCAGCAATATTATGTATATGTTTATTTGTTGCGACATCAATTCACAATTTTAGAAATGAAAAAGATACGATTCATATTGCCACAAAGCCAATGACAGAGCAGTTGATTATGGGAGAAATGTTACAGTACTTAATTGAACAAGATACGGATTTGGAAGTTAAACTAACAACCAATGTAGCTGGAGGAACATCAAATATTCAACCAGCAATGGAAAAAGGTGATTTTGATTTATATCCTGAATATACGGGAACAGGTTGGAATGCTGTACTAAAAGAAAAGAGTATGTACAAGGAAAGTATGTTCCCAGAATTAGAGAAAAAATACAAAGAAAATTATAATTTTGAATGGATTGCAGGATATGGGTTTAATAATACATATGGTATGGTTGTCCGTAAGGAAATTGCTGATAAATATAATATTAAAACATATTCTGATTTAGCTGCTATTTCTGATCAATTAACCTTTGGTGCAGAATATGATTTCTTTGAACGTCCAGATGGTTATGATGCATTGTGTGAAGCTTATGGATATAATTTTAAAAAGACGGTGGATCTTGATATGGGACTTCGTTATCAAGCTCTTGCAGAGAAAGAAATTGATGTCTTAACGATTTCTACAACCGATGGACAATTGAGTGTTGCTGATGCAACTGTATTGATTGATGATAAAGAATTCTATCCTTCTTATATGTGCTATAACGTTGTTCGAAAAGAAGTTTTGGATGCTCATCCAGAATTAAAGAAAACATTACATAAAGTTGAAAATTTGATTGATGATGAACAAATGGCAAAACTAAACTATCAAGTAGAGATTGAAGATAAAGAACCAAAAGCAGTAGCAAGAGCATTTTTAAAAGAGAAAGGATTATTAAAATAGGTGGCATTTATGGAAAAAAATATTATTAAATTCGAACATGCATGCAAATCCTATGGTGATAATGTAATCATTCCTGATTTTAATTTATCGATTAAACGAGGTGAGTTTGTAACCCTTGTGGGTACTTCTGGAAGCGGTAAAACAACCTTGTTGAAGATGATCAATGGACTTATATCTTTGGATAGTGGAACAATTTATGTAGATGGTAAAGATATTCAAAAAGAAGATCTTATTCAACTAAGAAGAAACATTGGATATGCAATTCAAGGGAGTGGTTTATTTCCGCATATGAGTGTAAGACAGAATATTGCATATGTACCAAATCTTTTAAATAAGAAAAATAAGGAAAAAACAATCAAGGCAACGAATAAATGGATTAAGGTAGTAGGTCTTGATGAAGAATTATTGGATCGTTATCCAGATGAATTATCAGGAGGCCAGCAACAAAGAGTAGGAATTGCAAGGTCGCTTGCTGCATCGCCAGATATCTTATTGATGGATGAACCATTTGGTGCGGTGGATGAGATTACTAGAAAGCAACTACAAGCTGAGATTAAACGGATTCATAAAGAGACTAATGTGACAATTGTCTTTGTGACGCATGATATTAATGAAGCGATGACATTAGGAACAAAAGTTTTGGTTTTGGAAAAAGGTGAAATCGCACAATATGATACACCTGAAAACATTATGAAGCATCCAGCAGATGATTATGTATCTAAATTAGTTAATAAAGAATAATAAGAGTATAGCTATTCAGCTATACTTTTTTGTATGAAAGGTGATAAAATAGATAGTAATTAAATATAAGGGGGTATTTTTATGAAGTTTGCTATTCGAATTGTATGTAGTATTATTTTGTTTTTTTCTTCCTTACTCTTTGTTGGTTCCCTAACCGCACAAAAAGTTATGGGCGATGATCTTACATCATTGGCATATCAACGAATTGAAGTAGGAACCCATCTTGCAGATGTATTACAACCTCTTTCGCTAGTAGCAGGGGAGGAAAATCAAGCAGCATATGTAGCACTTACAAATAAGATTAAGGAAGATGAAGAAATAAATCAATTAATAGATGAGTATAAGGAACTTTTTGTTTCGGATCTTCTGTATGATGAAGTCGAGAGTTCCATTGATAAAAAAGCTATAAATGAAAAAAGCAAAATCAATGATGACAGCATATATTTCTGAAGTGAAAGCATTTCTTCCAGATAGTCTTAGCGAAGAACAAAAAGATACTTTGGTCAATGAAGCGATATCAAAAATTGACGTATCTAAATATTATAAACAAGCTGTTATTCAGACAAAGAGAGTATTGTCAGATGAATATATATCCTTGTTGAATATGGCAGAAGTGTTATCTAGGTTAAATGTTACAAGTAGTACTTTTGGGGAAGGAGCCAAACAGTTAGTATTTTATTTTGGTATTGGATTTCTTATTGTGGGAGTGATATCTTTTGTTGTTAGTGTAAAGATTATGAATCCTAAAGAAGAATATTAATAAAATATTTTGAAACATTTTGAATCAAACAACAGTATAATAGTTAGGAGGAAGAAATAATGAAGAAAGTAATATTAAGTTGTCTGTTTTTCGCAATTCTTGTAAGTGGCTGTAATGATGATAAGGCAAAAGATAAAAAAGAGAGTAAAAAGGATGAGAAAACAACGGTTTGTACGTACAGTGATCAAATGGATAAGATGATAGAATATGAAATGGTATTTGTGGAAAAGGATGGGAAACTTATTAGTCTATATGAAAACCTTGAAACAAATATGAGTCTTGATCCAGATATGAAGGTAGAAGCATTTGTTTCTATGTTAGAAGAAAATAAAGAAATGTATAAAGAAAGTAATGAGTTTACTTATGATTATGAAGAAACAGATGAAAATGTATATGTTGAACATCTAATATATAATGTAGAGGATTATGAGCCAGAGGCTTTATTAGCGGATTCACTATTGGATAAAGAAAAGTACTCTTTAAAATATGCAGTTAAAGCTCTTGAAGATGAAGGATATACATGTAAAACGAAATAAGGTGATAGCACCTTATTTTGTTTTTGTTAGAATAAAATTGTTTCTCTATACAAAATGATATAAAATAGATTTGTAATAAAAAGGAGAACAACGATGGCGAAAACAGATTTAGAAATTGCACAAGAAGCAGTGATGATGCAAATCGATGAAATCGCAAAAAAGGCAGGAATCGATGTAGAAGATATTGAATTATATGGAAATTATAAAGCCAAAGTATCTTTGGATGCATTACATAAAAAAGAAAATAAAGAGGATGGAAAGCTGATTTTGGTTACAGCAATTAATCCAACGAAAGCAGGAGAAGGAAAGTCTACTACGACGGTTGGATTGGTTGATGCATTTAACAAAATTGGAAAGAAAGCAATGGTAGCACTTCGTGAACCCTCATTAGGTCCAGTGTTTGGATTAAAAGGGGGAGCAGCAGGTGGTGGTTATGCACAGGTTGTTCCAATGGAAGATATTAATCTTCATTTCACTGGTGATATGCATGCGATTACAACATGTAATAATTTAATCAGTGCTTGTTTGGATAATCATATTCATCAAGGAAATGCTTTGCATATAGATAAAGATAAGGTTGTATTCAAACGTGTTTTGGATATGAATGATCGTGTTTTACGTCAGGTAGAAGTTGGTTTAGGTTCAAAGGCGAATGGTGTAGAAAGAAAAGATGGTTTTACGATTACAGTGGCAAGTGAAGTTATGGCAGTGCTTTGTTTATCATCTTCACTAATGGATTTAAAACATCGTCTTGGAAAGATATTGGTTGCTTATACAACAGATGGAGATCCTGTATATGTGAAAGATTTGGAAATTGATGGCGCATTGGCTATGGTCATGAAAGATGCGATAAAACCAAACCTAGTACAAACCCTTGAAAATAATCCCGTGTTGATTCATGGTGGGCCTTTTGCGAATATTGCTCATGGATGTAATAGTGTGTTAGCAACAAAAACATGTTTGAAGTTAGCGGATTATGTAATTACTGAAGCTGGGTTTGGTGCCGATCTTGGAGCAGAAAAGTTTTTGGATATTAAATGTCGTGAAGCAGATATAAAACCAAATGCGGTTGTAATAGTAGCAACGATTCGCGCATTAAAACAACATGGTAATGTAGCTTTTGAACATTTACAAGAAGAAAATGTAGAAGCAATGTTAGAAGGTTGTTGTAATTTAGAAAAGCATATTGAAACGATTAAAGCGTTTGGGTTGCCTTATATTATTGCTATTAATGAATTTACTAGCGATACGGATAAGGAAGTGCAAGCACTACAAGATTGGTGTAAAAAACATGCACATCCTATGGCTCTTTCACAAGTCTGGGCAAAGGGTGGAGCAGGTGCCGTTGATTTAGCAGAACAACTAGTGGATTTAGTTGAACAAGAAAACCAATACAAACCAATATATGAGTTAAATGATACAATTGAAAATAAAATATTAAAAATTGCTCAAACATGCTATGGTGCAAAAGATGTAGTTTATAGCGATGAAGCAAAAGCACAAATTGAAACCTTTAAGAAGTATGGATGGGATAAGTTAGCTATCTGTATGGCAAAAGTACCTACCAGTCTAACAGATGATGCAACAATTTGTGGTGCACCAAAAGATTTTACGATTACGATTCGTGAATTGCGTCCATCGCTTGGAGCGGGCTTTATTGTAGCGCTGACTGGAAATGTAATGACGATGCCAGGGTTACCAAAAGTACCAGCAGCAAATCGTATGGATATCGATGAGCAAGGAAATATTGTTGGATTATTTTAAAAAAAGAAGCTGTAACAATAGAATAATCAAATGATTATCTATAAGAGTTACGGCTCTTTTTTTTCTTTATCTAGTTATTGTTGTAACATACCTTTAATCGCTTCTACAGGATACATGGTACGTTTAGAGATTTCTTCCATTGAAAGTCCTTCATCTACAAATCGATGGAAAACAACAATCATGTTTTCACCAATTTCAATAATATGTTTATCTACATCATAAATACGGACAACTCTTTGTCCCCATGGATATGTTTTTGTTTGATGAACATAATCGATATTATCAAAGGTTTGTAAATGTGCTTCGATCGCATCATAGTCATCTACTTCAAAGTAGAGTTCATGGTCATTGCCTCCATAAGTGCTTTTAAATCCTTCTTGATTTATTAGCAGGGTATCAAAGCCTGCTTGTAGGGCAAAATCGTTGTTTCCAAAAGTTACATTTGGTCCAATATCAGTTGCAATTTCTTGTTTTAAAACTTCTGTGTAAAATGCTTTTGCTTTATCAATATCCTTTACGGTTAATAATGGGCACATAAATTTCATTTCTTATTTCCTCCTATTTTACTTTTTTAACGGGTATCCAAACTTCACTATAATATGCTTCAGATTGATTGTCTCCTGGTGGGTGTAATTCAATATCAGGTGCGTTGGCAAATTCATATCCTGATGATGGTAACCACTCACTCACAACGCGATGTTCCATATGCACCATCGCTTCTGGGTTCTTTCCAATACATTCAAAAATTGCCCAAGTACTTTTGGGAATGATATATTCTTCCATTCCTTCAAGTGGTTGTTTATCAGATGTAACAGCAATATAAAAGTCAAAATCTGATTTTTCTTCCATAATTTGGTAATTGCTAATACCAATAACACCATCTATTTCATGATTCATAGTTTCGATTAAAGTTTCCAATTTTCCACTTTGTATGATCTCTTGCCAAAATTTGGGAGCATCGCTATAACACTGCCCATCTTCTAATGTAGAACGTAGTCGATAACCGATGACACGTACTTCTGGTAACTCTATAATTCGATAGCGAAGCGTATCACCACCTTCTACAACGATGTGAAAAGATAGTGGTGCATATGCATTTAGCATAACTTCTTTTTTCTTAGCTTCGCTAGGGGCAACACCATGCATTTCTTTAAAGGCACGATTGAATGATGTTGGCGATGAATAGCCATACTTCATTGCTGCATCAATAACTTTTAGTTTTTTCTCTTTTAAATCTAAAGCGGCCATTGATAATTTTCTTCTTCGTATATATTCAGAAATTGGTATTCCACTTACTAAGATAAATAATCTTTGAAAATGATATAGAGAATATCCTGAAATTTTAGATATTTCATCATAATCAATATCGTTATCTAAATTCTTTTCAATATAATCAACAGCTTCATTTAATTTGTGTAACCACTCCATAATGACCTCCTATCATTACTATAGCATTGCGAAGTTAAAAAAACCTTACATTTCAGAAGAGAAGATGTAAAACTTTTTGCATATTCTCTTAAAAATCGGTAAAATAGAAGATAAGAAAAAGAGGTAAAGGTATGAAAATTGGATGTGTAAAAGAAGTAAAGAAACATGAATATCGTGTGGGATGTACACCAGCAACTGTTGCTGCCTATGTGCGTGCAGGACATACATTTTTAATTGAGAGTGAAGCAGGTGTTGGTAGCGGCTTTGCAGATGAAGAGTATAAAGCAGCAGGAGCAACCATCATAAAAGATGCAGCTGATGTATGGAAACAAGTAGATATGATAATTAAAGTAAAAGAACCTTTAACAAGTGAATACAAGTATTTTCGTGAAGGTTTAATATTATATACATACTTACATTTAGCAGCCAATACAGAACTTACAGAAGCCCTTATGGAATCTAAAGTAACTGGTGTTGCATATGAAACATTAAGTGACAATGGGGAATTACCTCTGTTGAAGCCGATGAGCGAAGTGGCTGGAAAACTCTCTATTCAAGAAGGCGCAAAAAGCTTAGAAAAGCCATTTGGTGGTAGTGGTATTTTGTTAGGTGGAGTACCAGGAGTAAAAAAAGGGAAAGTAGTAATTATCGGTGGTGGAGCTGTAGGAATCAATGCAGCGAAAGCGGCAATTGGAATTGGTGCTGATGTGGTAATCTTGGATAAGAATTTAAAGCGTTTAGAATATTTAGATGATATTTTTGGTAATAATATTCAAACCTTATATAGTACTGATTTTGAAATTGAACAACAATGTAAAACAGCTGACTTGGTGATAGGAGCAGTTCTTATTCCAGGGGCAGCAGCACCTAGGTTAGTGAAAAAAGAATATTTAAAAAACATGAAAGATGGTTCGGTAATCGTCGACGTGGCAGTGGATCAAGGTGGTTGTGTGGAAACAACCAAGCCAACTTATCATGATAAACCAACCTTTGTAGTGGATGGAGTTGTACACTATTGTGTAGCAAATATGCCAGGAGCAGTACCACGTACTTCAACGATGGCACTTACGAATGCAACACTATCATATGGGCTAAAAATTGCGAATGAAGGTATTGAAAAAGCAATGGACTCAGTAGCAATTGCAACAGGGGTGAACACCTACAAGGGATATGTTACATTTGCTGGAGTAGCAGAGGCATGTGGGAAGGAATACAAAGATCTTTCTACATTGAAATAAGATTGATTAAAGCAAATGTGAAAATATTATCAAATTGTTAAATGGTCTTTATTTTTAAAGTGAAATAGAGTAGAATATAAGTATTAGTCAAGGAGGATTTAGAAATATGGCATTAGTATCAGCAAAAGACATGCTTGAAAAAGCACATGCAGGTCATTACGCAGTTGGACAATTTAATATCAATAATTTAGAATGGACAAAAATGATTTTGTTAGCAGCAGAAGAAACAAAATCACCAGTTATTCTTGGAGTATCTGAGGGAGCTGGAAAATACATGACTGGTTATAAAACAGTTACTGCTATGGTAGACGCTATGGTGGATGATTTAGGAATTACAGTACCAGTTGCTCTACACTTAGACCACGGTAGTTATGATGGAGCAAAGGCAGCTTTAGCTGCAGGGTTCTCTTCAATTATGTTTGATGGATCTCATTACCCATTTGAAGAAAACTTAGAAAAATCAAAAGAAATCATTGAATTATGTCATTCAAAAGGTGTTTCAGTAGAATGTGAAGTTGGAGCAATCGGTGGAGAAGAAGATGGAGTTGTAGGTTCTGGTGAAGTTGCTGATCCAGAAGAATGTAAAATCATCGCTGATTTAGGTGTTGATATGCTAGCAGCTGGAATCGGAAATATCCATGGAAAATACCCAGACAACTGGGCTGGATTAAACTTTGATGTATTAGGGAAAATTCAAGATGTTACAAATGGAAAACCATTAGTATTACATGGTGGTTCAGGGATTCCTGCTGATCAAATTGCAAAAGCAATTTCATTAGGAGTTTCTAAAATCAATGTAAACACAGAATGTCAATTAGTGTTTGCTGAAGCAACAAGAAAATATATTGAAGCTGGAAAAGATAAAGAAGGTAAAGGATATGACCCTCGTAAATTATTAGCTCCAGGATCTGAAGCAATCAAAGCTATGGTTATTGAAAAAATCAAAGAATTTGGTTCAGATAACAAAGCATAATTAGAATTAATATTTAAAGATAAGCCTCATTATGATGTGAACCCATAAAGTTGGACACGTTATTATTTAAGCGCTTAAACTTGAGGATTGTTCTCTGTATGCTACAGGGGATAATCCTTTTAGTT
>NZ_JAQFIQ010000039.1 GCF_029504745.1 Breznakia sp. PF5-3
TTTAACATTTCAAGACAAACCTTAAAGAAGCTCAATTTATTACCTGTTTGTAACGTTTTTTAATACTTTAGGTATTCCTTAGTTGAATTAAGCGTTTTTTTATTAATTTTTTTCTCCATTATTACCCGATAAAAAAAGTAATAATCTTTTAACATTTTCTACTTTTGTTTCATATCCTAAAGTTCTCAACATAGCTTCTCCCTCATAAACCATTAATATCGTCTATTCTCCATAAAAATTAATTCCACTTTTGGTTTGTTATATAAAAATAATCTATTCTTTTGTTACAACCCACTTAAATAAATCTTTAAAATCTTCAAAACATTCTTCACAAATCCAATAGTAATTATCTAAACTAGAATATCCAGTATTTGTACAATTATCCATCTCTTTGTAATCCTCCATAAAAGTTTTCATGCAAAATTCGCAATGATCATGATTCCACTTTTCTGATGGTTGTTTATATTTATGGTAACATAGGTTAATTCCCATTAAATAAGTTTCTTGATTTGTTAATCTCCAATCATTTTTTATATCCTTGTTCATCAATTATATCCTCTCTACTTTGAAACTGTACTTCCTCCATTAATAGAACTTTTGTTTCTTAACCTGCCTAAATCTTTGCCTTATTTTTTCTTTACCTAATTCTTCTTTGATATTAGTAGTATCAAACAAACTTGTTCCTATTAAAATCTTTATACCGTTTACTACTTTATTTTGACCATTTCAACATCAACTACATATACTCTCCAATTAATTATTCAATTTTCCTATATTCCCCTGTATTCGTTTCATAAACTTCACCAGTATATACATCAATAGCATAATTTCCTGTAGTTTTTCTCATTTCCTCTGTATTGATATATGTTTGTAAAACATAGTATATTCTATTTTCATGGATTGTTATTCCCATATTATCAATTTGTGTATTATTATCATAATTATTACCCAATTTTTTGATTAAAATTGGTCTGATTTCCATATCATTTAATATAGCTTTTTTCTCATCAACATATATACATTGATAATTATTATCACATGTTTTATTTAAATCTTCTTTGTCATTACTACATCCCAAAATTAATACTACAAGTATAATGATTATATATTTCTTTTGCATTTAAATTCTCCCTTTTTCATAATATTAGCAGTGGCTCACATGCCTTTCTATTATCTTCTATACAGATTTCATTATCAACTTAAGTAATCTAGCTATTTGTAATGAAACAAGTGGTTTCAATTCCTTAACAGAAATTCTAAAGTTTGCTACTTCATCTTTGCTCATTTTTAGATATACTTTACTAAAAGCTATATCTGGAATTTTCATGAATACTAGAGTAAGAATAAGTAAATAATGATGTTAGCATTAAAAATAACAGTCTTTTTCATTATTTTTCTTTATTGTCTTTAAGCATTTTAATCCTATTTCTATTCATATTTTACTTAATTTATCTCATACGAACACACAGCTATATCATTATTTAATCTAAATACTACTTTATCACTATTTCCAATAAATCCCATCTCTAAAACCATAAGTTTTCCTTTAGTAACTTTAATTGTCTCAAGTGTGTCCGAGGAAATTATATTTATTTTCCCAATTGCCTCATATTCGTCCAACACTTTAAAGCTATCTAAGGATACGATTTTTATATATCCATCTATTTCATACATAATTATTTTCTCTCTCTCATTTATTGCAAAAACTATTGGTTCTGTTCTTTCCTCTGTTTCATCTATATACAAAATTTCATCATCTTTTTTTATAAGTATGTGATTCATACCAGATACAATTATATATCCTAACGTCTCACAATAAAAAGAAAGATTTAACATATTTGAACAGCTATTTGAAGTAATCCATTTGTCATTTTTTAGATACATAATATTTGTCTTTGTTTTACTCCCTATTAATGGGGCAATCGCAGTTACTAAATAGAAAGTATTAGTCGTCCTTACCGCCCCTATTTTATTGACTTTTTCTTCGAAATCTATATCTTCTCTTAGGCCATCTTCAATACTTAAAGTAGTTAATTTACTATCATAATTATCAACATTAAAATAAGAATACAAAATATATAATTTATTTGAAACAACACTCATTACTTCCATGAATATACCATCTTCTATTAACTCTAATACTTTTTCTACAGAATCATTAATAAAATCTATTTTTAATACATAATGATTATTGAAGAATACAAATAAACAACTATCATCTTCAGAAAAACACCCAGCAGAAGGATAATCTATTCTTAATTCATATATTTTTTCATTGCTTGAATTATAAACCCTTACATACTTGGCAACATAAAGGGCGTATAACCCTTTACTATATGATGTTGCTAATAAAGAAGTATTTCTATATTTTTTAATAAGTTTCATTAATATTCTCCTTAAAATGTAAAATTTCGACTCTTTCCTATATAGCTGCTATCAATCATCATTGCGTTTCCTATACTATTTTAATACTATCCAAAACAGTTTAATTTTTAATTATATTGATAGTATACTTTTTTGTTTCTCTTGCATCACTTCTTTATTTTATAGACTACTTTTATTACAACATTTTCTCCGTTTTTCAGAGTAATAATATCATACATATAAAATGAATCTACATATCCTTTAGAATTAATATAAATAAGAATATCCTCTTCATAATCATTAGTAAAAATCTGTGTCGGATAATTATTATCGGGGGATTGTACTAAATTGGGATTATAGGAAATATAAATTTTTTTATAATCTACTTCCTTGTATACTATCTTATCTTTTTTAATTTCTATTACATTATTTATATACTTTTTTTCATATTCCTTTTTTACAAGTATATCAATTTCATCAGAAATTGATTTTTCATCCTCATATCTAAAATCATTAGTTATATAAACTCCTTGAATTGCAGTTAAGTATTCTTTAATTTGATTTTTATTTAGCCCAATTATACTATCACATGGTTGCTTCAACTGTTCATCAGTAAAGTTGATTTGTTTTTTACCAACTGAAAAATCTGTAATTTCATTTTCTTTAATACTTTGCTCAATATTTAAGCAATATTTACTCTTATTAATGTCTTTTTGCGAACATGATATTAAGATAAATATCATTGAAATACATATTATTTTAAAACTTTTTTCCTCCAGCATCATATCCCCCTCATCAATTAATCAATTTTCATTATTGTTTTACTTGCGCTGGTTTCTTTCCTTGTCATAACTTTCAATATACCATTTATTAATTATATTAATGTATCAATATTCCTTGTAACTCTTGGCATTGATTTATCATCTATAATTTAAAGAAAAGTATCACTATTCGTTCCAATCGCATAGCCTTCATTAATTACTAACACTTATATTTTCACATATCAACTCAATATATAGAGGAAACATATTAATATTACATTTCAAAAATTGTTTTCCATCAATTTCAACATCTTCAACCTCTATTTTTTGTAGAAAATATGGAATTTGTGGAATTATCATTTCCTTAACTGGCCTAAATTTATCGTAGTTTTTTACATGGTCAAATAAAACTTTATAACATCCTACAAACTTTAAAATGTTATCTTTGTCAATTCCTTCAAAAGTTAAAGTAGTTTCGTCACCAAAGTAGCTAGACTCCAACTTTTGTGCTCTTGCATCATAATAATTCAACCTATCTATTGAATTTTGTATTTGCTTAGATTTAATCATTTATTTCTCCTTTTTATTTTAGATTTATATGGGCTATTAGAAGGAATAGCTTTCTCATTCTCCACCCTTACAATTTAATTACTGTTTAGATTTATCTTCATCCACTTATTTGTAAGAACTTCTTAAAACGTTTTAACCTTATCTAACCTTTGAACTCTATTCTGTTTTACATTCGTAAGGACCAGTAGATTTTAAATAATCAACTCTTTTCTCTACGCTAATGTAATCCTCTTTTTTAAATTCATCAAAAGTATATGCTAGTTTACTTAAATTGGACAAACCAACTTTTTCAATATCAATACTTATATCTTTAATAACTCCTTTTTCACTCTGCTTAATTCTAACAACTACTCCCTTCATCTGATTTAAATACTTATAATCATTCTTTCTTTTTAGTTATATACTCCTATTAAATTCTAATTTCTAGAAATATACTATCATTTTTTCTATAAATTTTTTAATTGCTCTTCTAAACTCCAATTTCTAGGTTGCTTTTTTTTATTACTCCATTGTGCTCCATCAGATATCCATTTTATTCTATAACTCTCAAATGTTTTACCTTGATCTTTATCGTCAAAACCGAACTGAAATCCACAACATGGACAAATTTCATAGGAAGCACATCCATTTTTATCATAAGGCTTTTCATATAATCCAAGATAACCACATACTAAGCATTTATACATATAAGCTTCTCCTTTATTTTTTCAATTGTATTCCCATCGGGATTTACAACTTTACCTCTATATCTTGTCAGTTTACCTTGAGTAAGACTTCCTATAGAGACTGCTAACTAACTACAGAGCAGCATGATTTTATACACCTACATCTTCCTCTTCTTTTGCATACTTGCCTTCTATAACCTTATTTGAATGGATATTTCATTTTTTCAATATTGGTTTCCATATTACTTTCTATAAACCGTTTGCATTCCTCTGGATTAGAAAAATCAATTGTTGATAACTCATTTAACCTTTTTTTATTCCCATCAATAACATATTCTGGCATTCCACTATTTAAACTTTCAAAATTTTTTATCATTTCCGTATACGCTTCTTTTGCTTCTTTGTAATTTTCATAATATAAGTTTATAAGAACTTTTATATATTGTTGATAGCAAATGTTATCGCCATAACTCATTTCAATAATCTTTTTAGGATGTTGAGAATTTTTAAACTCTGGAATGATTCTTTCTTTAACTATATGATAAAAATCATCAAATGCTTTCTCACAATCTTCCTCAGTTTCCAATGGCCACCAATAGTCACGTCCATAAACTAAATTCCCAAATCTTCTGAAAGATGTAAAATGTCCTGCATAATATGGCTGATAAAGTAATGAAAAATGATAGTTTCCTGTTACCTCTTTTCCATCGCTGAATCGCTGTATATGAATCTCTTCAACAACATCATACTCTGTTCTTCTCACAAAAAAGGTTGATTTCCATTTTTGAAATCCTAATTCCTTCATCTTTTTTGTGAATATTCGCATCTGCTTATTGTATATTTTTGTATCCATACTATTTCCCCTTATAATAATATTATCAATTCATATTAACAAATATAATTCTATGCCTGTATAAAAGCCTTCTCACAATATACAGTATTATCTTCTATCTTATTAAGTAATTCTATCATTTGATCTATTTGAACTATCATACATTCAAAATATTTTTTAACTTCGTTTTTATATGTTTCTATTTTTTCTTCTGTTGTTATTGAAGTAAAATTGACAGTATCAAATTCATAAGCTCTAAAGAAAAATATTTCTGTTGCATTTGAATGAAATGCATCAAATTCACATCCTACTGATAAATGTGTGTCATTTAATCGAAAAGAAACAAAAAGTTGCTTCCCCATAGATGCTTCTTTCACAAAAACCAACTCTTGCTCCACATATGTCTTATTTTCATATGTTAGAGTTAAAGATGGCTGCAATATTTCTTTAGCATATTCTTTAAACAGCTTATATATTTGATTTCTATATTTTTTATCCATTAAAAAAACTTTATTAATATTCATCTCAAGTTTTTTTTGATATTCTTCACTATGCCAAAACAAATAACTTACTCCGTCTGTATAAAAGTTAGGATATTCTTTTTTTATTTTTTGGAAATTTTCATATATTATTTTTTGATATTCTACTCCATCCAATTTTTCATATTTAATGACAATTGGACTTATCTCACTATTTTTGTCTAACAATATGTTTCCCATTACTTCCTGGTCATATAAATATGCTATTCTACTTTTTTCTTTATTTGCATCATGGTATACTTGCATGCAATCAACATTATAATAATTCACTCCATATATTGAACTGAATGCATACTCCCCATCCTTTATATCTCTAATTTTTTCATTCGTCATTACAAGCAGCCCTGATACTTTCTTTTGTTTTAAAATATCAAAGTATTTATCTATATCCTTTAATTTATGAAATACAATTATATATACATCTTCTCCCTGTTTAAAGTCTATTTCTCTTTCTTCTAAAGATTTCATAAATACTATATTCTTTTTCTTTCCTATTCGATCTACATACCGATAACGACTTAATTTAGTAAAAGCACAAAAAATAGATGTGAATTGTTGATTCTTCACTATAGTTTTTATACTTTCTAAATCTTTGTTTTCTTCATAATATAACTTCTCCATTAAATTATCCTTTCCTTTGCTACTTAGTATTATCTGTATCATTTTGTTTCTATTCAAAGCTTGTTTTAATTACAAAATAAAAAATATCATTCACATATAAAATCTGCTTTTGTTTTTAATTGTTTTTTCAATTTCGAATAACTAACATTATCCTTATTCTCTATTTCTAGAGAAGTTAATCTAGTAAATTCTTCTATATTTTTTATTTTATTAAAATCAATGTTTATAGTTGCATATAATTTGAACTCTACAATTTCTGCTTGTGAATCTACTCCATCACTTTCAAATGAATATGATTTTAAAACATTCTTTATTATCCTTTTTTTCTCATCATCAGATAGTTTGTTATCTTCACTAAATATTCGTCTTTCCATTTTCCAATTTAAATTAATAACCTCTTCATTTTTAATAGTAAATATAACTTCATCCTTCATTTTATTATTACTATATGTACAAGTCTTTTTTTCAATATCATGAGTACATCCACAACATACAATAATCAAGATAACTAAAATGCTTTTTTTAATCATTTTCCCCTCCATTGATTTTTTCTAGTCATAATACTTTTGCAGTATTAAATGTATTACATACTCCAGTTTCTTAATAAACCATCTATCTTATTTTCTTAGCTGAATTACTGAATTAACTTTTTTGAAATTCTAACTATTCTATATCATTACAATTTCCCATATTTCCTTTTTGATATTTTGTTTCGTATAAATATCTTCTTCTGTCCATTCCCACTCGGGACTTGGATTATATATAGCACAGCGATAAGATGTTGTATCTCCAATATAACCAAACCATAAAGAATCTACTTTTCCATTTTTCATTATTGCATGCAAACTATAATTGTTTTTTCTGAATACTCATAAAAATTCTATCTTTATCTACTATATTTTTAGTATATCCTTCAAAATAACAAGCTGTAAAAGTTTTTTCTTCAAAATAGTTATGTAATTTTTCATTCGTAGAGATATTGTTGCACCCTGATAATATTACCATTAACATAATTAGTAATTTTCTTTTCATTTTTCTCTCTTTCTTCACAATCTTCTAAATATTTTCTGTCGTTCCTAAACTGGATTAATCTAAACTCATTTTACCATTAAAAGTTATCCTTTTTAAAATTCTATTTTAGTATTATTTTACTCCTATTAACTCATAATACACGATATCAATGCGAATAAAACTATTGATACGATTACTATAATTGGATACGTATAATGTAACCACGCTTGCTTTCTATAGCTCTTTAAATATTCTTCTCCTTTTAATGTGATTCTTAGACTGACATCTATATTTTCACTATATATTTTTTTTAGAACTAAGGTGTAATTGGTTCCTGAAAAAGCATCAAATAACACTGATTTATAATAATTAACACTTACTTCTTCATATATATCCTCACACTCATCAAAAGCAATCAGCCCCCTATGAAGACAATGCCCTAAATCTAGCAAAGTATCTGTTTTGCTAAATTTATCAATTTCATCAATAAAATTTTTGAGCAATATTTTTTCATTTCTTACGTTACTGATATGAATGAGTATATTCTTAATACTTTTGGGATATGTTCTATATCTTATTGATGGCATATATTATGATCTCCTAAAATTCATTTACATTTTCAAAATACTCAAGCTCTGGATTTATGATTGCTAAAAACTCTACAATTGCATTATTTTTCCCTGATTCAAATCCTATCTTTTGAATATATTCTTGTTTTTCAGTATTCATTTTCGAAGAAAAATTGACTACTTCTTTACAGTATTTATTTAAAAAGTCTTTTTCATCCATTACACTTATATCAATATATATTTTATTATAGGAATCTAGTTTCCCACAATTGTATTCATATAAATCATCCTCAATATTTTGTGTTAGCTTTTTAAAATATTCTAATCGCAGTTCAACTACTTCTTTTAATGTGATTTTACCAATATTATTTTTCATATTTAATATTCTCTCCAAAATAAATCTTCATTTCTATTCACAAATTTTTGAATTTATCTTTTATACTAAATTCGTTGTTTTTTAAGTGCCAATATTATGAGCAGTTACATCCAAGCTAATATAGCTAATTCTTTTTTATAAATCATTACGCACTTCTTCATAAATTTTAGTTTAACATTTAGTTAGTTTATTTAATTGATTTGTATACTTTGTTAATTCTTTATAGAAAAAATCAAAAGCTGGCATTTCTGTTGGCTCAATGAAACTTATTATTTTGTCCCATCTTTTATCTTTGTAGTTATGCTTGTCATTCAAAAATTTCTCAAATGATCCGACTACATAACAAGAGTCTGTATTTTCATAGATTTCTATTTCACTGAGAATATACCCTGTCAAAAACCAACTTAATCCTGTAAGTGATTTTTCACCTAAATACATACCTGGTCTTTCTTTTATCTTTTTTAATAAATCTACTAATCTATTTAAATCCACTTTGTTAGATTTGTTAGGAAACACAAGTACATATGCTGCATTATCTTTTATAGATTGTACATATGATTCTAAAGACTGATTTAAAACTATATCAATGGCTTCATAAAAATTATGGAATGCATTTTCAGTGTTCTCTGTAAAAAAGTTTATAATACTATACATACTTACAGTCATGTTTATATGATAAGAATTACGTATATAAGAATCCAATCTATTAAAAAATAGATTCTTTGAGAATGGATCAACAGGAATATATCCTGCTTCTATTTGGCTATAATTATAACCAGAGAGATATGCAGATATATATTTTATATTATAATCAAATGCTGAATAATAGTTGTTTTTGATTTCTAACAGTTTAATCAATTTTTTATTTTCTGTGTTCATATTATGTTCCCTTTCTATACATATACATTAGTAATTTCGATCAAAAAATTAGTACTCCATACATTTTGGTCTATTCTCAAATTTTATTTCATCATATGTTGAAGTATCACTTGCTTTATTAACTATAGCTTCATTAATTCTTGTATATATTATTGACTTATTCCATTCCAATTCATTTTCAATTCCTTCGTCTACTATATCAATCTTTGCTAACAAACCAAGCATCATAATTTCATTGCTTTCATTAAATTGGATTTTAATAGATATTGAGTTAATTTTCATTATATCTACATCTGTAAAATAAGACTCTCTAAAAAAACTTCATTATTTATTTTTGATGGATCAATACTAATGTTAATTATACCCATACTATTTTCAATTTCTTCATAACTTATATTTAAAATTTGATTTTCATCTAAATTTAAAAACAAATCTTCATAATCAAGATTAGTTTGACTATAATTAAACTTAACCTTGTAATTACCTTCAATTAAATAAATATTACCTTCTTGATAATTAAAATCACATACGCTATCTTCAACCGCTATTTTTCCATTACTAATTGTTAGTTCAGAATCTTTTTTTTCAAAATCCGCAACCATTGACTTTGTAATTCCTTCGCCTTTATTTGTATATTTAAAAAGATCAGACATCACAACATTAAAAGTAAGACTCTTTTTATGTTGCTCAACTAAATCAGAATATTTGATATATAAATCCTTTTCATTATATTGCTCGTCAGATGTACTTTTAGTACACCCTATAAGCAATATAGCTAAAATCAATATGCTTACTTTTTTTCATGTTCTCCTCCTTAAATTAATTATTACATTCGGCTATAACATTGCTATTTAATCCTGCTACCTGTATAACAGTATTTTTCTACTATCGATAATCCATAAACATCTCTCTTATCTCAACATGTATATCGGTTATTGCTACTATATATCACTCTTTATTTGTATTATTTCTTCCGCAACAGATAAAACTTTTCTCTCATCTATCTTGTATAGCGAAATTCCAAAATATTTGATGAATACTTCACCAATATATTGTGCGAGTTTAATTGAATCAACTCTTTTATTGAGTATTAGCCATTCTACTATTTTTTCTATTTCTGGTTCATATTCATCCTCTAAAAGAGGCTGTATTTCAATTGGATTCCAATTATTTATTATTTGTGTAATTTGATTTTTCATACATCCTCCTTTTATCTGCGTATATGCTGATTTTCTAACTATAATTCAGCCTAATATCTTCTTCCCAAATATCCTGTAATAAATCATTTTCAGTCATGTCATTATTCTTTTACTTACCTAATGGAATATAAAGTCTTCTAAGTCTACAGTAACTTTTAAATTATAATCACATCTTAAATCCTATATATTCAACTTCATCTTAAGCACGAAGTTGCGTGCCAATCACTTGTGTTTGTTTTTCTTTTTAAACTCTAATTTAGACGAAATACACCATAATTCTTCCTTAACATTATGTGTCAATTTGCTCTATCCTTACGCTTAATTTCTTACTGTTAATTATCAGACTCACAAGTGAATCCAGATTTTTTTAAAGAATCAATAAACTCTTTTTCATTTTCCAAATTTCCAGTGGAAATAATCAATGAATAATGTCGTGTTTGAAACGGATTATAATCTTTAGATATTTCAAAATCGTATGAAATAATAAGTTTATAATCCTCTTCTTGTTCTATAAACTCTATCGTTTGTCCTTTTTGACTTTCATAGTTTTTGATATCTTCATTCATTTCTTCAAGAAATTTGCTTTTTTCTACCGCAACCTTATCATAAGGTTGTCTCCATGTTTCAATCATCTTACTTAGTTTTGAATTTTTATATGTTAAATTCAAACTAATTTCTGCTATATCATTGCTTTGTGAACATACATAATTGATTTCTGATTTTTCCCATATTTTTTTTATCGTTACAGCCACTAATAATAAGCATAAATATTATTATATATTTTTTCATTTTATCCCTTTCTTATTTATAATCTAAAAATCCATTACTTTTAGTATATCATGCTATATAATTAACTGCCTTAGTTGGATTATACATTTTTGTTATTTATTCAGTTGATTATCATCATACGTATACACTTTCATTATTTCCATCTTCTTTTACCTTATTCTTTCAATTTTCGTTTTCATTAAGTAGAATGGTTGATATTTAAAAAAAGAATTTTGGTTATTCTAATTTCAATAATTCTTCTTTAAATTCTGTATCTTTCTTCATTTTTATATACCATAAAGTAGTTTTTCCATACATTGAAGTATCTACCGTTTTTTGCTTTAAATGTATGTGATCTCCTTGGTAATTTACTGATACTTCCCCTAAATATAATCCAAATTCATATTCATAACGATCATGTGTTATGATTCCAGTATGCATATTTTTTTCTTCAGAAACAATTGGTGCATAACTTGAATAAATAATTCCCTTACTATCGTACAATGCAAAAATTGATAGGCTTTCATTTTTTTTCTGAACTATTTCTAAGTAAAAATTATTATCCGTCATAGAATCTATCATTTTATTATATTCAACATCATCAAAATCTCTCGTTAATTCATTAAATTCTGTTTCTACATATTGACTAAGCCCCTGACTTTCATCATTAGATGTAGTAAAAATAGATACGATAATTAACAATAAAACTATTACAATAAATCTCTTCTTTAATTGCATATTAATATTTCCTTCCTATACAAAACTATATTTTTCTACTCTTACAATTTAGAGTTTTGCTGTATATTCCCTTTCACGTATCTTTCAAGATCACTTTTTATAATAGAAGAGTCTACTAGCATAATTTCTTCTTTTTTTACAGGAAAAACCTTACCAGTTGGATAAGCATCATTTTGAATAAATTCTATTTCAAAATTATCTTCATCATATATTTCTACTATTATTCCAAATGTTCCTTTTAGTACACCGATTGGTACATATTTATTTGTAATCAGTTGAATTGTATCATATAGCTTATATTTCATTTTCTATCTTCCTTTCTAAAATATCTACCCAGTCCAAGACAACTTAATTTCTAATTATCAATCCACTTTTCCCTTGAAATCATTTGGCTTTCTTTATTTTTCATTTGTTTTAATTTTTTGATTGCTAACTCTTTAATTTCATCAATTATTTCATTTAACTTATGAGGAATTAAGGATTCGTAATCTTCTAATTCCAACCCCATACTTATCAACTCTATAATATCTCTATCAATATCTAATTTTTTCAAAATAGAAATACTGTAGGGTGTAAATAAAGCAACTTCAGCATCTGTTATTGTAATGCACTCATGGCTCAAGGATTCCATGAGTCCAATAATATTAATTAATAAAAATTGTTGCACATCATTATATTCTTCTAAACTTATTTTTAACATTGTTCCTCCTTATGGATTACTCCAAAAATATCCTCTTATTTTAAAATCAAAATTATTCCAGACCCACTTTGAAAATAGTGAAGTGTTATTTTTTCGTCAGATAAAGTATATCCATCTTTATACACTTTATAGCGCTCCCCAGATTCTATTTGTCTCAAATAATTTAGTAGCTCTTTGTTATTAATTGTATTTTTGGTAGTTCCACTTTGTCTGTTTTGAAATCCTTCTGGATAATTTGGTGCATCCTTAATTGATTTATCTGTTTTCTTATTCGAATCCTGATCCAAATTATATATTTTAAATGGACTATTGTTTTGTAACTCCTTTTAGAAAAATATCTAATATTTCGGTATCTCTACATACTATGAATTATACACATACATATCAAAATCAAAATCCGCCTGAACTTCATTGGCAAAAGATATAACTCTTTTTGATAAATATATTGATGGGTTTTGCTCATCCCATGTTTCAACAGCTATGATAAAATTACATTCTACATTTAATTCCTTTTTAAGTTCATTTATGATAACCGTCTTACTTTCAATCTTATTTATTATTTTCGTTATTTCCTCACCAATATCTAGTGTTTCTATAAACTCTCCTCCTAGAATCCAAGCACTACACTTTCTTTTTGCGTTTCGATTTTCAATAAAATCTCCTGTCTTCCATATTTTATCGGGTACTAGATTTAATTTATCACTAATTAACTGAGGATCAAATTTATCTCCACGAATTTCGAATTTAATCCTTGCATTTGTTTTTTTTAAATATTCCATTCATAGCCTCCATCTTATTCAATATATTACTTTTTTAAGAAAAAATACCTCTGTTAGAATAAAAACGACACTTCCGGCTTCACGCAGAAGTCTATAATTGAGCATCAAATTTATCCTTATAAATATTATATTTTGATATCTCTTTCTTTACGTAATCTGCTTTAAATTAATGTGAATCATATCATTACCCTTTAAGTATTTGTCACTTATTTATTTTTGATTTTTTGGTCCATTATCCCAACCCTATCTAAAAATCATCATTATTAATTATATTATCGTATAGCCTATCGGTTGATCAAACTTTTCCAACTCCTCTGAAATCCATAATGCTTCATCCTCTCTTACCTTATGAAAACGTAATGTTGTGTATGGCGGCTCACAACTTATAATAAAACAAAATTCTGATTTCATATCAATTTTTTTTAACTTTAAACTCCAATTATCTATTAATAATAGAGCAATTTCTAATGATTCATCTACAGTAATATCATTTTCAATATAATCATTTACCCTTATCTCATTATTATTTGCTTCAAAACCTGTTTTGTCATTATAAATTTTTAATAATCTATTAAAATCATCAATGCTTAAATTAATATTTTGATTTTTAAAAACTATACAACCATATATGTTTTCAAATCTGGGATTAAATAATTTTTTAAGATTATCCATTTTCATATTAATCAAATAAGCATCCTCAACCTTATGATTTATGTTAGCTAATATACTTCTAAATTTTTTATTACTTTTCATTTTATTCACCTTTAATATCCTAAATATTTTAATCCTTTTTCAATTGCATTTTTAATCCATGATTCTGTTAATAATTTATTGATTTTGGGAAGAGTTCTAATAAAGGTACTATTTTCACCTATTTTCTTATCCGACCCTGTCTAAATAAACTTAATATTAAAAATAAACATCTCATTGTAACAAAGTGTTCATTTTTAGTTGTTTCACTATTTATTACCAGTTTATTGTATCACTCCAAAATTTTATATGTTCAATTTTTTCAAATTTAATTCCGTTATATTCTTTTATTCCAAATTCAATTTCTAAATATTGAAACAAATTTTTTCCATAGTAGATAATGTCTAAACCCATTATTGAAAAAATTGGAGGAGTTCCGTTTGTTACTGGAATGTATCTATGTATGTAGACTGGAATCAACTTAGGAGCTTCTTTAAGAAGCAATTCAATTTTTTTCTTCAATTCTTGATCAGTTTCAGGCCGTATTCCCCAGCCTTTTGGCCAATAATCAATTTCATCGCAATAGTTTATTATATCAATGAATGGAATATTCATTTTTTCTTTTATACGGTTAATATTTTCAGGTGTTAGATCTCTCCAATTGTAAAATCCTTTACTAACAGGGAGTCCTATTTTTAAAAATTCTATATATTCAATAGGAAAGGTAATATTATAAATCTTCTCAATTTCAATAATTTCTTGATTAGATAATCCTTTTTCAAATGCAACCCCCTTTTTAACCAGCTCTTTTTTTAACAATTTTAAATTTTGCATTTCTCACCTCTGTCTATTTTATTCTAATAAATGTTCTGTAATGATCTGGTGTATACTAAATCGAACCATCACCGCTCATAACCTCTTTTTCTAAGCCTATCTCTGCATTAGAATCGCTTGGATATAAATCATATTCTTTGTAATACCATTTGGAAATATCTATCTCTTTTTTGAAAAGTTTTATTGCCTTTATACCCATCTGATGGATTTCTATTTCTATTGCGGATTTTATCATTCAGTTTCTTATCCGAACCCTATCCAAGACAAAATAATTTATATCTACATTATATCGACAAACAAACCTAATTCTTCAATTTTTTTTATGCTATCCTTTTTTAAATAATTGCATACACAATACATATAATAATCATAGCCAAATTGAATTTTAAATTTCTTATCAATATCTACAAGTTCACACCATATTGATTCTCGCAAAATTAGAGTAGCAAATATCAGTGCTTCGTCTAAATCTAAAATCATTTCATTTTTTGCATCTATAAATATTTTTTTTGCTTTCAAATAAGGCATATCAAATAAATTTTTCTCAATTTCTTCAAAAGAAACATATTTCTCCATTTTTTTACAACAATATTCTTACAATTAAAGGTTTTAAAAATAATATTAATTGAATCCAAATAATTTTTTTCCATTCCTAAATATGTATCTAAACTTAATTTAGTTCCATTGAAAACTTTTCCAATCTCTCCTACCGAAATCCAATCATCTACAGTATATGCCCCGTTATCAGCTCTATACTCAGGATTATATTTTGTTATTCTAAATCTCATTTTGTTATCCTTTCTTTTATCATTATGGCGCAATCCAATTTAAAAACTCATCATAGGTTCCCATCCTAGTATTTACACTTCCTAAAACCTTGATGGAACTTGCCATTTCCATGTTCCACCACTATGTATATCTGCATCTGGGTTTATATACTTATTTCCTTTTTTGAATATTTTTTGACCATAAGAATATTGATTCGTATCCTTATATTCAAGTTTTTCTGTTGCTTCTTTATTGGTCATTAACTTCTTATCCGAACACTATCCAAGAATTTGATTTCATAATATACAAAATTAGACACTCCTCTATTGAAAAGTACCTAATTTTTTATAAATTAAATGCCAAAATGAATTATATATTTTTTTTCTTTTATAGCTTCTTCAATCAATTCTATTAGTTTTTTCACTTCACTTTTATTCTCATCTTTTATTACAACATTTAAGAATTCCAAAAGTGATTTTGGTGGAATAAGTGTTACTCCATAACGTGCCAACCCTTCATTAGGCCTATTTAAGTTATGCCAAAACGTTGGTATTTTTTCCAAGTTGGAAACCCATTCATTAACAAAATCATCTGAAATTTTTATAACGTCATAATTTTTTGAACTTTTCATACCATAATCAATATTATTTTCGATATTTGCTATAATTGCAAATTTATTGTATGGTCCCATAATTTATTGTCTCCTTACTTATTGTGCTCCAAATGATACTATTGAACCATCTGGTGCTATATCAATATACTTTCCATTTTTCTTGTATCTAATAACTCCTTCTACAAATCCATCAACTTTTGACTTCGTGGCTCCCTTCAAAATCTTTGAGAATTCCACTGCTTTATTTAAATAATTTTGCTTACTTGCTGCGTCCACTTCTGCACCATGCTCGGTATAATGGTAATCTAAAGAGGATTGTAAGCTATCAAAACTCCCTTTACTCCAATGACTATCCGCAGAATATGATTATTTTCGAACCTGTCTAAAATTTTGGTTTCAAATTATCTAAACATTGGACACTCACCCATAAAAAGTGTTCCATACTACGTTACTTTACAAGTATAACTCTATTTTGTTAAATAATCTTCTATATTAAAACCTTCATCAACTTCAAAATCTTTTTCTGAATATAATTTTAATTCTTCATTCAATTTATCGATCACGTGATAAATTACATATGCTCTACTTTCTTCCAAATCGAAATCTAAATTCCCATACATATTTTTTAATCTTTTATAAATTGCTTCTGCTTGTACTGTATTTACACTCTCATATGTTGATGTAGGATGAAAAATATCCTCGATATTATTATTACCTTCTAATATTGCTTCCTTATTATCATGTGCATTAATAATTTCTATAAGTTTATCTAATTCTTCTATATAACTATCAAAATCATTGTAAAAAAGCACTCTAAAATACATTGGCAAATAATTACTAGCATTTTCATCTAAGTCTATATCGGGATTATCTAAAATATATTCGAAGTTTTTTTGAGGAGAATATAATTTAATCATTGCTTTAGAATCGACAACCATATTGAATGTTTCCATTTTATCATTAAAATAAATATCTATTGTTACATTTTTTAAATCATATTTCTCTTTATCATTTATAAATGCTTCATTGATATCGATATCTTCTATTGAAAAACTCTTCAGTTTTACAAAAGTTGTTGAATCATAAATCAAGTTTTCTAAATCATCCAGTGTTACAGTATTAATTTCACAAGAATTATTGTTGATTTCACAATAACTAATATCTATTTTATTAATCACTTCGTATTTTTTGCCTTTTAAAACTAGATCAAATGTACACTCTTTACTATTATATGGATCATACCAGATATATTTCATATCTAACGCTTTTCCTTCAACTATTAGTTCAGGAGATTCTTTATAAAATCGGTCTATTTCTTTTTTTTCTGTTTCGCTCACTTTCTCAGTTAACTTTATTTCCGTTAACTGTTCATTTTCAATGATATTTTTTATAAAAACTAAAACTATACATCCTAAAATAAAAATTAAGACTATCCCTAAAATAATAAAATCCTTTTTTACTCTACTTTCATGTTTACTCATTTTTTCTCCTATTTTAGATTATGTATATTTCTATTTCATTCCACTTGTATCTTTTTTAATTCCATTATACAACAATATAACATAAAATTAATCTGATCGTTTTCTATAATTAATAAATTCTATCAACCATTAAAAAGCTCTTAAACAATTTTAAAAATAATACGTTAGTATAGATTCAAAATTTAGGTTAAGCAAATCTAGAATAGCCTATTTTTTATTTCTTGATTTCTAGCTGATTGGTTTTATATTTCCTTTATCCCATTCTTTAAGAAACATTTCTGCATTAAATCTAAATAGAGGATGATACTCATCATTATTTTTTACTTCCTCTAATTTTTCTCTTGCTAACTTAGAAGAAATATTGAGTTTAAGCATTTGTGCACTACATGTTATCAATGTACTTGGACTTATTGTTGTATTAAGAATTTCGTTATAAAAGATTTCTCTATCCTTTAGACTACTTTTTTTGCTATTTCAAATATTTTTTCTAATTTTTTAAATGCTTTATTACTACTTTTACTATCACCACTTAAAGTTGATTTATCTTTACATTCTCCAAGACTTAAAAAAACATTTAAATAATCATATAATTTTTTTTCATTTTCCATATTGTCTCCTATAATTTAAACATTACAGTATAATTCCATATTTTTAAAATATCTGTCCCGTATTGATATCTTGCTCTAAAAAACACCATTTTTATCCATCCTCCGACAAACTTATATATCTACAAATTTCTACATCATTATTATTTTCAAAAATCACCATATTTGTTTCTCTAATAAAATCCATATTGTTTATTGGAATCCTCCCTTTATAGGTGTCAACAATATCAAGCGTATCAGGATTAATAATATTTATTTTACCAAGTACCTCATATTTATCAATAACCTTAAAATTATTCAATGATATAATTTTTATTTCCCCATCTATCTCATACATTAAATAATTACTTTTTTCATTTATTACAAAATCAATTGGCGTTGTTCTATCTATTGTTTTATCAAAATAAACTATTTTCATATTTTTTTTAATTGATACATGTTTTTTCCCAGAAATAACTAGATATTTCAAAGACTTGTAATACTTGAAAATGTCATCATTAGAACTAAAAACATCTAATTCTACTAAATCATTTTGTGCCAAATAAAATGATTTAGTCATAAATTTTTTTGACTTCATTGGCAATTCAGTTGTTACAATAAAATAAGTCTTTTCCGTATTCAATCTACTGATTACATGTAGTTTTGAATCAAGTGATTGTTCCATAATTTTTTCTTCATCGCAGTTCCATTGTATTAATTTATTTTTATGCTTTTCCCCCTCAAAATAAGAAAATTGAAGATACATTTTATTTGATACCATTGTTATAACATCCATTGTTATGCTATCTTCCATTAATTCTAATACTTTTTCTACAGAATCATTAATAAAATCTATTTTTAATACATAATGATTATTGAAAAATACAAATAAACAATTATCATCTTCAGAAAAACACCCAGCAGAAGGGTAATCTATTCTTAATTCATATATTTTTTCATTGCTTGAATTATAAACCCTTACATACTTGGCAACATAAAGGGCGTATAACCCTTTACTATATGATGTTGCCAATAAAGAAGTCCTCCTATATTTTTTAATAAGCTTCATTTGCATTCTCCTTCACTACCTTTATTTTTTTATTAGTTCCAAACTTTATTCCTTAATAGTTTGTAAATCTATCATATATCTTTCTGAATCTAAAAATTCTACTTCATAAATAAAATAACCTCGTCTGTATATACAATGACTCCTTCCATATTCCTTTTAATTTTACCATGAATATCTTTAGTTACTACTTTCCGAACTCTATCCAAAAAGTTCACCATCAATTATATAAAAAGAATCAATTCTTAGCTTCAATAATGAGCTAGAACTGAGGCTTTCTTCAATGCTTTAATAACTGTAATTAGTAATCAGTTGGATAGGCCTTAATTTTTAAGATTTTGATTTGAATAATACTGTTGATAGGAAATGCTTTCCCCTCAGTAATAAAAGTAATAATACTGTTATTTAAACGTAGTACAGTAAATCCATCACTATCAGTTTCTTCTAATTTGCCTTGAATTACAATATCATCTTGTATTTGTCTAATCTGAAGCGTATTGTTTGTTGCTAATGATATATCTGTATTCCAAGTTAGATTTTTATCAATGTCTAATTCAACATCTACTTCTGCACCAATTACTGGTAACTCACCATCCCAAATGACATTGAATTCTCCATACTTTGATTTAACCCGTATATTTCTTTTTTGTTTATTATTATATGATAAAATTTTTAACTCCATTTGTTTCTCCTTATGGTATGATTCTTTGTAATATATTGGACACATTCATAACATCATTTACAGAGTCATAGGTCCATGTTTCAAAGTGAAAGTGACCTTTTGGAGTACCCATGCTTCCCATTTCATGATTTCCAAATCGAATACTTCTTGTTCCATCTGCAGAGAATATTCGATTATTATCAACAAGTCCAGTTCGTGGATTTATATTAGTTTGGTTTTTACCTAAATAATTATCCCATGAATTTACAACATCGGATGATTTCATTGCATTTGGTGCTTTAGTTTCAGGTAATGTATTAACTTTCGTATTAGCACTTGGTTGATGATTCCCCGAACCCTATCCAAAAACTAGTTTAAATCATTTTTATATTTATTATATCAAAATAAGGCTTTTATACTCATTTCATTCCAACAATCAATAAAAAAATCACCATCTGTTCTTCCCTGAACAATAACACTCCAAATATCATTAAAGCGTTCAGTACTATCTTCAAAAGAGAAAAGAATTTTATTATCTAAATGAGTTATGCTTATACTCTTATTATTATATATTAATTCTATTTCCCTTCCCATTTCAATCAGTTTCATTAGCGCAGCAATCGAATGATTGTTTAGTAGTTCCTTTGTTAACGCCTCATGTAATATTATGTTGTTTCTTTTAATTTCTTCTTTATTCATTTTTTTACTCCCTTGGTGGATTTTTTGTCCAATCCAAATAATGTTCATGTGGAAATATATGGTTATTGTTAGGATCATTATGTTTAAAATCAATATCTTTAATTACATTTCCATTCTCATCATAAAATCTTCGTTGTAGTAATTCCTTAGTATTTTTATCATAAAGGTCTGTACTTGAATTAGGTTCCCCTTTCGTATCCAAATTATCATGTGAATCCCCATATTTATCAGTGTGATTATTCATTTTATCTGTTTGCTTTTTCCAATCAGCATTCGAACCCTTATTCTTGTTTTTAGAATTTTCTGAATCACTTGATGTTGTAGAGTTAGAATTCAACTGTGTATTTGTCTTATTCTTGCGCCTTCTTAACTATGGGGTGGATACATATTTTCATCTGGACTTACAGCTTTATCTTTATATCCTACTAAAAGGATACAAGGCAAGATTGCAATTAGTTAATTAAATATTTTAATCTATTTAAATGGATATTTCATTTTTTTAATATTTTCGTCAATATTGGATTTAAGAAAATCCATACAAGCTCTTTCGTCATGAAATACCATTTTAGGTATTTCACTTAATTCTTTTCTATTTAGATCAATAAAATAAAAATCTTTTTCATTTTCGTTTAAAATATCAAAATTTTCTATAGTATAATCATAGTTTTTTTTAGCTTCTCTATAATTTTTGCTATGTAAATTTATAAGGATTTTTATATAGTGTTGGAAAAACAAAATTTTATCTTCACTTAATTTTATTATCTCTTTAGAATCTTTAAATTTATTAAATTCTGGAATGATTTTTTCTTTGATAATATTATAAAAATCATCAAATGCTTTTTCGCAATCTGCCTCTGTTTCTAATGGCCACCAATGATCTTTTCCATAAACTAATTGTCCAAACCTTCTACTTGTTTCGAATCGAGTTGCTAAATATGGTTGATATAATAAAGAAAAACCGTAATTTCCTGTTACCTCTTTTCCATCGCTGAATCGCTGTATATGAATCTCTTCAACAACATCATACTCTGTTTTTCTCACAAAAAAGGTTGATTTCCATTTTTGAAATCCTAATTCCTTCATCTTTTTCGTAAATACTCGCATCTGCTTATTATATATTTTTGTATCCATATTATTCCCCCTCGTATAATATGTAATGTAATCAAACAGAAGCATCGCCTTCCATATCGATTGCATTTACACTCTAATTAATAGATAATAGATTCGTTTTGAATGAAGGTTTTATTTTTCCTCCTTGTGGCTTATAAAGTCCACTTTA
>NZ_JAQFIQ010000040.1 GCF_029504745.1 Breznakia sp. PF5-3
ATAACCAAGTGTATTATAACACTTTTCTAAAAAAACTGACATAGTTCAGAATTTTTAGTGTGAATGAAATATCATAGAATGATTTTTTAATATTATACTTGATTTTTATTAACTAATTTTTTTATTACAAAATTGTAAGGTGAATGTAATATGAATCGATAGTATAGTTAACCTATAGGATATATACTTGAGGTATCAATAGAGGAGGTAGTTATGAAAAAGGTATTGGATGTTCAAAATATTGAGAAGTTTTATGGGACAAACGATAGTTTGACCAAAGCTTTGAATAAAATAAGTTTCTCTGTAGAAGAGGGAGAGTTCATTGGGATTATGGGTCCTAGTGGTTCAGGTAAAACGACATTGTTAAATTGTGTTTCAACAATTGATCGAGTTACAAGTGGACATATTTATATAGGTGGAAAAGATATTACAACGTTAAAAGGAAAAGATCTTTCAAAGTTTAGAAGAGATGAGTTAGGTTTTATTTTTCAAGATTTTAATTTATTAGATACACTTACTGCTTATGAAAATATTGCATTGGCATTAACTATTCAAAAGCAAAATCCAGCCATCATTGAGGAGCGGGTATTAGCAGTGGCTGAAAAGTTGGAAATTGTTGATGTCTTACAAAAGTTTCCATATCAAATGAGTGGTGGTCAAAAGCAAAGGGTAGCATCTGCTAGAGCTTTGGTTCATGATCCAAGTTTGATTTTGGCGGATGAACCAACAGGGGCTTTGGATTCGAAATCTAGTAGAATGTTACTTGATTCCATTGAAAAATTAAATCAGGAATTACAAGCAACTATTATGATGGTTACCCATGATTCTTTTACAGCTTCTTATGCAAAACGTATTTTATTTATTAAAGATGGAAAGATATTTAATGAATTACATCGTGGAAATGATACGAGAAAAGAGTTCTTTAATAAAATCATTGAAGTTGTTACATTAATGGGAGGAGATGTCTCTAATGTTCTTTAAACTAGCAATGCAAAATGTTAGGAAAAGTTATAAAGATTATTCTATTTATTTTCTAACCTTAGCATTTTCTGTATGTTTGTTCTTTACGTTTAACTCTTTTCAAGAACAAGATGCAGTTATGGCAATGAATAAAACACAGTCGATGATTATGGAACAATTATCAATGATGCTCTTGTGGTTGTCTTTTGTTGTAGCTATTATTTTAGGGTTTCTTATCTTATATGCAAATAATTTTTTGATTAAAAGAAGGAAAAAAGAATTTGGTTTATATACATTATTAGGAATGCCAAAAGGACAGATTTCAAGAATTCTTGTTTATGAAACTTTTATTATAGGGTTATTATCGTTAGGAGTTGGAATATTATTAGGAATTGGATTATCACAAATATTGACGATTGTTACAGCTAATTTGTTTACGATTCCTTTAAATTATCATTTTGTGTTTTCATATGAAGCGACATTTCTTACCATTATAGCTTTTTCAATCATTTTTGTAGTTGTTATGATATTTAATACGTTTGTATTAAATAAATATAAGTTAATTGATTTGTTGTATGCAGATCGAAAAAATGATGTATTAAAAATTAAGAATGTGAAAATATATGTCTTGTTGTTTATCGTATCGATTGTTTGTTTGGGCAGCGCTTATGTATTGGCATGGAATCAAGGGTTGATAGCATTTCTGCGTTTGAATATCATCGTTCCTCTTGGATTGATTGGAACTTTCTTATTCTTCTTATCCTTGGCTGGTTTCTTGTTGCGTTTTGTGCAAACAAGCAAACGTTTGTATTTTAGAAATTTGAATATGTTTGTTTTAAGAGAAGTAAATTCAAGTATTAAATCAAATTTTATATCAATGAGTTTTGTTTGTATTATGTTGTTGTTTTCAATTGGAGCATTGGCTACAGGGTTTAGTTTAAATGATACGATTAATAAGACAATCGAATCTATAACGCCTTATGATTTATCCTATCAAGCATGGAATTATATGGATGAAGAGCAAAAAATGGAGTATTTCTTAGAAGATTTAAAAATCAAAGAAAATAAAGATATTAAAAGTGTGAAAGAAATAAGTGTTTATGAAAGTGATTTAGATGGCAAGACATTAAGTAAATATTTACACCGAGATGAACAAAGTTATTTTTTTCAAGATGAACATCTTGCCGAAGTGATTAAGTTAAGTGAGTATAATCAATTGATGCGTGATACAGGAAGAGAAGAAGTGAAATTAAAGAAAGGTGAAGCAGCATTTTTCTCTAATAATAATGTCATTATGGAGGAACAGGAAGAATTACTAGAACAAAAAGATGCCTATAAAATATATGGGAAACAGTATGATATCATTGATTATGAACCTAGTATTATGAGTATTGCGACAACAAGTAGTAGTGGTGTTATAGGTTTTGGAATTATTATGAATGATAATGAAATTCCATCCAATGCAGTATTACAATATAGATATTATAATATGCAGGTAAAAGATGGTGCTAATATTAGCGAAGTGGCAGAAAATATGCGTAATCAAATGGCTGCTAAAAATGAAAAGGTTGAAGATGAAGCATATTATTATGATGATTATAGTTTAATGGATAGAGAGGAAGCATATGCGCAGAATAAAGGGATGTCAGTAATTGCAACATATGCAGGTATTTATTTGGGTATTGTGTTCTTATTAGCTAGTGCAGCTGTTTTAGCACTGCAACAGCTTTCAAAAGCGAGTGATAATAAACAACGGTATTCGGTTCTTTCGAAGATTGGTACAGATCATAAAATGATTAATAAATCTGTTTTTCTTCAGTTGTCTATATACTTCTTAATACCTTTAATGCTTGGTGTTATTCATAGTGTTGTAGGAATTAATGTTGTAAATAGTGTAGTAGTGTATGTAGGAAAGGTTGATATTTTGTTTTCATCAACAATCACTGCAATTGTGTTATTGTTGATATATGGATCCTATTTTGCACTTACATATATAGGGTATAAAAATATCATTAAATCATAGAGGTAGGGAGGTTAAAAAGTATGCTTTAGAAGCATACTTTTTAATTTTTCAGTGCAAATCTTTTAAAAAAATTGTACGAATACGATAAAATGTGTATAGGAAAGGAAGGTTTTTTTTATGGAAGAAAAGGAGTATTATCGAGCGACTAGTTTAGAAGTTATAGAGGATTTAAAAACAAATGAGGAAAGAGGATTAACAAAAGAACAGGTACTTGAGAGACAAGAACAATATGGAAAGAATATACTGGAAACGGGTGAAAAGGTTTCAGTATGGAAAATATTATTTGAAAAGGTAAACAATATAATCGTGTATTTATTGCTTGCAGCAGCGATTGTATCATTTTTGATGAATGATCCAATTGAAGGAGTTGCTGTTTTAATAGCAGTATTTATTGCGGTTATTTTTGGTTTTGTGACAGAGTTTAAAGCACAAAAATCAGTGGAATCATTACAATCAATGATCAAGAGTACCACCAATGTATTACGTGATGGAAAGATAGAAGTAATCAATTCGGATGAATTGGTTGTAGGAGACATTATTAAGCTTTCTGGAGGAGATTCTATCAATGCAGATGCAAGATTAGTTCAAACTCAAAACTTTGCCTGTATTGAGTCTGCCTTGACTGGAGAGTCGGCTCCGGTGTCAAAGGATAGTGCATTGGTCTTTGATGAAGAAACATCACTTGGAGACCGAAAGAATTATGTATATGCAGGAACAGCTGTAACAAGAGGAAATGCAACGGCTGTTGTAACGGCAACAGGAATGCGAAGTGAAGTAGGTCAGATTAGTGATATGTTGAAACAACACAAGAAAGAGGAAACACCATTAAATAAAGAATTAAATCATTTAGGAAAATTATTGATTGGTTTAGCTGCTTTGTTTGCTGGAATTGTAATTGTTTTAGGTTTATTAACAGGTAGAGAATTAAGCTTTATTATTCAGATTGCATTAATTCTAGCAATCGCTGCAATTCCTGAGGCGATGCCAGCGGTTTCAACGATTACCCTAGCAAGAGGAATGGCACGAATGAGTGAGCATAAAGCACTTGTGAAAAGCTTACCAGCGGTAGAAACATTAGGGTCTACCAGTGTTATCTGTAGTGACAAAACAGGTACTTTAACTGAGAATCAGATGACAGTTTCAAAAATCTATCTTTTAAATAAAGGTGTTTATAATGTCAGTGGTGGAGGATATCACTTTGAAGGCGATGTAAGCAAAGATGGAGAAAAGGTAGCACTTGAAAACGAACCAGAACTAAAAGACTTTATTTATGCATCTGTTTTAAATACCAATGCTACAATAAAAACAGAAGATAATGGAGAGAAGGTAGTGATTGGTGATCCTACAGAAGGAGCACTTATCACCTTAGGTAAAAAGTTATCCATAGATCGAAACACATTAGAGGAAAATGGACATATCAGAGTAGATGAGATTCCCTTTAATTCAAAGCTTAAATATATGATTACATTGTATGAACATGAAGGAAAAAGAAAAACATATATCAAAGGTGGTCCAGATGTATTGTTGGATATGTCAAATCATAATCAAGATACAAAAGAAAGAATTGAGAAGGAAAACCAAGCATTAGCGAAACATGGCTTGCGTGTATTAGCCATTGGTGAAATTACAGATAATGAAGCAATTTATCATAATAATTGTGATGGTAATGTTAAGATACTAGGGCTTGTAGGAATCGTTGATCCACCAAGAGAAGATGTGAAAGAAGCTATTAAAATTTGTCAAGATGCAGGAATTCGTGTAAAGATGATTACAGGAGATCATCCACAAACAGCATCTATGATTGCCAAAGAAATTGGTATGGATGAATATGAAGAAACGATGACAGGATTTGAATTTGATGTTGCAGATAAGGATGAAAACTTTCCCAAAGAAGTATGTAAGACAGGTGTTTTCGCAAGAGTCTCACCAAGAAACAAGTTAGAGATTGTAAATATTTTGAAAGATAATGGAGAAGTTGTTGCGATGACAGGGGATGGGGTTAATGATGCTCCAGCATTAAATGGTGCTGATATTGGTGTCGCCATGGGAATCCGTGGTACAGAGGTGGCAAAAGAAGCAGCTGATATGATTCTTACAAATGATCGGTTTTCTACAATTATCAATGCAGTAAAAGAAGGTAGGATTATATTTGCCAATATTCGTAAGTTTGTATATTATTTATTTTCTTGTAACATGGTAGAGATTACAGCTATTATGCTGAGTTTGATATTCTTGTTACCAGATTTACCTGTACAGCCTCTACATATATTGTGGTTGAATTTGGTGGTTGATATTTTCCCAGCTATGTCATTGGGCTTTGAACCAGCAGAAGATAATATTATGAAACAACAACCAAGAGGGAAAGAAGAAGGTTTATTGACAAAGAAGTTTCTTGTAAGAATTCTTCTTAGTGGGGCTGTATTGGGAGTATCATCATTTGTGATTTATCAACTAATGTTGCTACGTGGAGCTCCGATTATAGAAGCACAAACAACTACTTTCACATTGATGGCAATTATGCAACTATTGCATATTTTGAATGTTAGAAGAGAAAAAACATTTGGCTTGGATAAGTCATTACTTAAAAATAAATCAATGATATTCTCTATGTTGTTGGCAATAACATTACAACTTGTAGCAGTATATGTACCTGTATTTAATGACATACTAGGAACTGTACCATTACCATTTATTGATTGGGTATTAATCTTAGGAATTTCAATTATTGCGACAATCTTAGTATATGTATTGAAAAAGGTATTTGCTTTAAAATAGGAAGGATGAGAACTCATCCTTTTTTATGTGTTTTATTTGGTTTAGAATATTGAAAAAAGTATTTGTTCATGGTATCATTATCTAGCAGTGAAAATTAGGGGTGTAGTACAATGGTAGTATAACGGTCTCCAAAACCGCTGATACGGGTTCAATTCCTGTCACCCCTGCCATAGAAATTTTAACCCTTTATTCAAGGGCTTTTTTTATGCCTTAATGAAAAATTCAGAAAAATCAAAATTATGATTATAACTCTAGCAAAATTCAATAAGCGCTACTATGTTTATTGTATAAATGCAAAGGGTATATAATATATAGCAATTTATCAAAATAAAAAAAACGAAATTATATTTCATAAGAGGAAAATAAAGATAGGAATGGTAATTTTATTAATTATGAGAGGTATACAGGTAAGAAGAAGATTAAAAGTAAAAAAGAAGTAGGGAAATTAGATAAGAAATTTAAAGAAAAACATGGAGAATATTGAAAAGAATGACCATAGTTCAAACATGTCAATTGAAGAAGCTCAAGAACTTTATTTCAGGGAAACAAAGGATTATCTGAAAGCAACTACTTTATATAAAGATGGTAAGTTGATGAGAAACTTTGGGCATTTATTCAATATGAAAATGTCATCAATTACAAGTAAAGATTTCAAATATTAAAAATTTTGTATTTTGTTAAATAATGATTCGACAGATTGGTATATTTTATTTGATTTTTAATAATAAAAAATATTTATAGTGGTCTTCCGTTTAAGTTGTTTGTTAAATAATTGGAGGTAAAAAAATAAGTTTAAATTATAATAACTTAATACCAACTGAGGACATTCCTACTTATCTTAATGATGAGCAAAGCTAACCTAAGTTGTTGGAAATAACGATCTATTTAATAACAAAAGAAGTAGATTTTGAAAATTGCTCTTTAAATAGAAGCGACTATCATTATGATAATTATAAAATCAATAAGGATCAAGATTATGTAAAAATTATGATGCTTTTTTTGATAATTGGTTTATAATAAGAAATGAAACATTTGGTGAATTATAATGTTTTAATTTACTCTTTAGTTTTAGGTTTGATAGGATTAGCAAATATTACTTCTTGTTTTGGAAAGCGAATACTATCATATATTGTGCAAAGGTTTTTCGCCAAATGAAAGTCAAGGTTTTGACTAAATATATATTTATAACTATTTTGTATAATAATTTGATTATATGAATCTACTTGTGTAATATTTTCAAGTATCTTTATTTTCTTGTGATCTTTTTGCATTGCTTTTGCATGATATTCTTTTTCATATAGTACTAATAATATAGTTGGAGACAATGGGATAATAATTTCAACTCCAAATGAATTTATCCCAGTGGTCGAAATGATAGGGTTAGATATGCGATTAAAAACAGAAATTATACTATCTGATGTATAAAATAATGATTCGGTTTTATTTAAATAGAAAACCCATAAATGATTATAAAATCTTTCACTTAAATCATTAAGAAAAGTAGGATCCAATAAGAAACTTAGATGATAGGCTTTAGCTCTTTCTTTTTCAGATATTGGGCTATTAATATAAACGGAAACGTCTTCATTATTTGTTCTATAAATTAAGTCTTCATAAACCTGAGGAATAACCACCTCATGCATATCCTTAAAAAATTTCCTATTTTTTGGAGTTCTAATAAATTGAATTGCAAGGAAAAGCGAAATATTTCTTTTCTCATTTTCATCAATGCAAAAGCAGTTATTAACTTCCCATATTGAAAATTCTTGTATGTTAGCAATAACTTTTTTTATTGCATCTCCAGAAAAACTTTCAATATCAGCTAGATAGTTTTCAAAGAGATTCTTTTTAAATATATCAGATAATTTAAGTTTTCCTTTAGATTTAAAAAAAGTACTCACTTTTAATTTTAATATTTCTTTTTTAGAAAAGTGTTTTCTAATAGATTCGAAATCCAAATCATAAAAATAATTTTCAGATGCTATATTTCGAATGTTTTGTTTTTCTAATGTAAGTAAGCGCTCTTTTTCAAAAACATTAATGTAAAATCCCTTTTTTATAGGAGTACTAAAATTTTTAAGATAAAAAATAGGAATATAATGTTGTTTTTTTGTATTATTCATAGAGTATATCACCTTTCCTTGTTGAAAAAAAATTCAAATTTATTATAATATAATTATAGTAGAACTGAGTTAACAATACTATAGGTTTTGCTAGCATTATTGCAAAGAAATTTGCGTTGATTTTTTGTTGGGTTGAAAGAATTGAGGCTCGTCTTTGACGAGACGCAATTCTGGCCTGTTATGGAGTGTTTGTGACGCCCTTCGGACCCAAGGTCCTCGAGCTTGTCTACAAACACTGAGCCATCCCACCATGAGGCCAGGCAAATAGAGAATTATTGAGTTACTGGATCATGACATCCCTCTAATAGAAATTAGTTTTGAAAGGAGGGATGGAATATGAAGAATAATCGATTTAAATTAATAATTATAATTATAATCATAATGGTTCTTCCTAAAGTAATGTATCCTCAGCTGTCAAATGAAGCAATTGATTATTATTTTAATAGCTTACAGACGGCAATAACATTGTTTTTATTTTTTAGAGATGAAAATATAATGACTGTGGGATGTCATCACTTGAACATGTGCAGATAAGTATTGTTGTTCAATAATTTGTTTGATATTTGCTTGGCGTATTCATAATTAGGAATGAAGGAAGATATGGATAAAATAAAAATTAACAAGTCAGCTCTATATGCGTGTAGTAGTAAGGTATATTTAGCGAAAATACTAAGTAATTATAAAAAGGGAATTGTTATTAATCAAAGAGAGTTGAGGAGAGTAAAGCACTTTTTTGATAATGAAGATAAAGTTTTTTATAAATCAAAAACCACAGGAGAAATATTTAGTAATAAGCCTGCTAACTATTCTCCTAAAAAATACAGAAAATTTAATGATCCTTCTATAAAAAGAAAAGAAGTACTAAGAAGATTGAATTTTTTTTTAAAACAAATTGAGACACCAAAGTATCTTTTTTCTGTAAAAGATAAAGACTACGTAAAGAATGCAAAAATTCATCGAGGGAACTCACACTACATTATGCTAGATATAACTAGTTTTTTTCCAAATTGCGATTATAGGAATATATTTGAATGGTTATTATCTGATTCAGGTCTTGCTATGAAGCCAGATATTGCAACATGTATATGTGATTTAGTAACCTCCCCTAGAAATGGACAATATAGAGAATTACCACAAGGTTATCCTACAAGTACATTAATTGCATATTTTTCATATAAAAAAATGTTTGATGAAATTGCCACCTTAGCTAAGTTAAGAGGGTTAAAATTCAGTACATATGTTGATGATTTGACTTTTTCATATAATGATAATATTCAACTAGATAATGAGTTTTTCATTTTAGAAATTAAGCAATTAGTTTCTAAATACGGACATAGTTTAAATGATAAAGAGAAGATATATGATTGTAGTAAACATTATAGTAGCAGTTATAATCCATTAATAACAGGAGTTTTTGTTAAACGATGGAAAATAAGAGCATCAAGAAAGTTACATAGTAAAATGATAAAAAAATACAATAAGCTCATAAACCTGAAGATAATAGATAGTACAACATATTTTGAGGCTTGGGAAATGTATCAAAGTCTTCAAGGAATTTGTATTTCAATAAACACAATTGAACCTCAAAAAACAAAAAAGAATCGTCAACACATTTTGAATTATATTGAAAATAACAAGAAAAAGTTTCCTTTTGAAACAAATATAAAAAGAATTAAAGAATTAAGATTAGAGAAAAAAATATATGATGCTTACAGAAGTGGGACGTTGCGAGAATTTATTAGTAAGCATAGCAATATAATTTTTTAATAAACTCTTTTTTACTACTATAGGCCAGTTTTTCTGTAATATCATATATAATATTTTTAAATAAATTGTCGAATAAAAACTTATACTATTATAGTCAGGAGGAATATCATGAAAGAAACATATAAATTAGTTAAAAATATCATTTCTTGCAATAAATGTAAAGATATAATCGAAAGCAAATCTATTCATGATTATGAAGAATGTAAGTGTGAAGCTGTGCAATTGATGGTGGATTAGAGTATCAAAAAATCACTGGCTTTGATGAAGATATAGATTTAAGTCCAAGTGTTTATCAAGATACTGAAAGTGGTAACTTTGTTACCTATGATTAGACATTAGAAAAGAAAGAGTCGTATTTAGAAAATATGAGATGGATTCGGTTAATTCTGTTCACCCTTGCCATGAATGAAATAAAGCCTTGTAATAAGGTTTTTTTATTTTTTATAACTAAAAATGGCCGAAATTATGTAAAATGTCTTTTTTTTGTATATGATAATAGTGAAGTAGAGCAATATTGGCATCTATTAAAATAAGAATAGTATGATAAACTATACAGAAGAAGAATATTTAGCTATACAAAATTATAAAAAAATAGGATTTATAAAACTTTTTATAATTTTAATCGTTAAATAAGTGAAAGGAGGATATTAAGATATGAAAAAAATACTGAGTGTATTGATAATGATATCCTTATTACTGATTGGTTGTTCTAATAATAATAGGAAAAAAGAAACAATCAAAAGAGAAGAAGTCCCACAAGAAATACAAAAAGCACCAGAACTCAATCATGCTGAAATGATGAATAATGATCGTAGTTCAATTGCAGGGGATTATATTAATCCTAATGGAGAAGTAATTACTGTTAATGCAGATGGGACACTAAATTTTCATGGAAGTATGAATTGGGATGTTAGTAATCAAAGTGCTTCTGATGTTTATTATACAGAAGAAGGGATATACGGATGGGCTTTAGTTCCAAAAGACCATCCAACTGGTGCAGGAGGGGTGATGATATTCCCAGTAGGTGTAGATGTCAAAGGATTTATTGTCCAAGAAGACGGAACGGTTGTATTAGGAACGTTATCAACAAATAAGGAAACCATTAGAATGACACAGGGGCAGAGTGCACCAAATGAAGAAGAAGTATACACAAAGAGATAGCTATTTCAAAAATCTGTCAATAATATTAAAGTTGTCAAATAAAAATGGGCATATTGAAAAAGAAAAGTGCCTGCTCACTGTACTGGTGAGCAGGCATTTTATATATTTATTTAAATAACTGATTATCTAAGTTTTCTCTGTCTACCTAACAGGAATCACATCTTGATTATTCTAAATCGTATACTAAATCTGTGAAATAATCTCTATATTGCGCAAACAAATCAGTACTAAATTCAGGGTCTCCTTTTGCAACAATATCATTTGATTGAATATATTCATCTTTAATTTTCATTTCTTCATACATTGTATTCCATGCTTCTTTGATATCCCCATATTTATCTTCGTCTAGTGACTTGATAAATTTATCATATTTTGCAGCTTTTTTATAAGCTTTATTATATCTTTTCAATGTGATAGTAATATCCATTTCTTTTCCAGTTGCATCAGTTCCATTATGCAAATAATCTCTTATGTCAACTAACCCATCATTCCAATAATCGCCAACAACCCAATTAGAGATGTCAGATAACTCTGAATTGATATCATCATCACTCATAGCTTCAAATGTTTCTTTTTCTTTGTCATCTTTGATGTCATTGTCATCATCTGAACTTCCACAACCTGTTAAAATTAAACCTAGCACTAATACAAAGCTAAATAATCTTTTCATTTTCATTTCCTCCCTGATTATTATATATATCACACTTATTAGTGTTGATACCTTTTATTCTATATAATCTCCCTCCAGCTTTTATCACTTGTTATGTGATAACGATTGTTTTTTCTTCATAACCTCTATCTAAAGGATACTATTTTAAATCTTTATAAGTATTAAAGACTTTGTTTGATAACAAAAACGTACCATAATTAAGCAATGGTGTAAAGACTTTTAAATGAGGTTGATATGTTATATAAAAAGTACTGATAAATATAAGAACAATTGTTTTGGATATACTATTTGTTTGGTATAATTGATTTATTGAAAGGTTGGGATAAATTATGAAAATGGAAAAGAAAAGGGTTATGTTATTGATAGTGGTTATCGTATTTATAGCAAGTGTATGGATTGTACCTGAAGCATTTTTTAACTATTTGTGGGCAGCGTTTTCATTATTCAATATAGCTTATAGTTATTTTGAGTATAAACAGGATGCCAATAATAATCCAAAGCTTTTAATTTTTTTATGGTTTATAGTGTTTGCTGTTTGTGTGTATAAAATTATTATTAGTTTAATATAGGTATCTTATTGAAGAATTATCTTTTAGAATAATACATGGAATGTTTTAGACTAGAGAACTATAATGGAGAAGGTAATAATATGGGAATAATTCGTAAATATATGAAGTTGATTCAATATTATTTTATAAAAATATATCCATTTATTCTAATGATTTTATTCATTGTTATAACTTGGATATTGGCAAATTGATATCTAATGAGTAACAAGATATAGTACTGTATTTATTGAAAAATGGAAGATAAAAACATTTATTTCTTTAGTAGAAATAGATGTTTTTATTTATGCCGATTCAAATTATTTAAAAAAAGTGAAAATAATTTGAACGAAAATGGATTTTAATATGACTAAAATATGAGAGGTGATGTTGGAGGAGAAATATATGAGACATAACGAATAGTATAAATAATGCTGCGAATTGTTATAAACTAAGTAAAAAAGGTTTTTTATTGACTAACATAAGCTTTTATAGTAATTTATATGATGAGGCGCTAATAGAGAAATTGATACTGAAAAAGAGGATTTTTTTATTTGGAAAAAAGTAGTATCCAAATGATTTGAAATTTGTATGTAAACGTATTAAATTTAGTAATTAGCATATGAGATTTATGAAACTACGAATGGATGGAAATACGATGAACAATGATAAAGAAAAAACAACAACATTAAAGCATAGAATTCTAACTGTTACTGGGATAGTATTGAGTATCATTTTGATACCCATGCTTATCATAAATGTAACGTTAATTGTTAAAAGTTATACAAACCCAGAAGAAGTGCCAAGCATTGGTGGGGTTGTTCCAATGATTGTATTAACTGATTCAATGTATCCTAAGATTCACTCTGGAGATCTTATCATTTGCGATATTGTAGATGCAGAAGATGTTAAAAAGGGTGATATCATAACGTACTTTGATCCTAAAAGTGATAATGATGCCGTTGTAACTCACCGTGTAGTGAAAGTTATAGACAAAGATGGCGATGTATCATTTGTAACAAAAGGGGATGCAAATAATACGAACGATGATGAAGCGGTTACAGAGAAAGACCTAATTGGAGTATACAATTTTAGAATTGCTGGTGCAGGAGACATAGCGATGTTTATGCAAACAACACCAGGATTGTTAATTTGTGTAGTTACTCCGCTAGCTTTACTTATAGGGTATGATATTATGCGCAGACGTAAATATGATAAAACCAACAAACTCGAAACAGAAGTACTAATGGCAGAACTAGAGGAACTTAAAAAAGCACAAAATATTAAAACTGATGTGACTTCAAGTGAAGATAGTTCAGGTGATATAGAAGAGAATAAATAGGTTATGTACAGAGAAGGAGAAAGGGTTAAACAAAGTTTCTCTTTTTTTGCCTGCCACAGCAAAAAAAGTGGAATATAGCTGCAATGCAGTTGCATCTCTTTATATTAGAGATGAAGATTGAAATTTAATACAAAATTATTTTTAGGAGGAAAAATGAAAAAGAATAAATCGATGAGAATAGCATCTGGATTATTAGTTTTAACACTAATAACAATGTCTATTATAAGTGGAACATTTGCTAAATATACAACAGCGGGAAACGGTGATAATCAAGCGCGTGTTGCAAAATGGGGTGTCACTATCGGAGTTGATAAAGACTTCTTTGGTCAAAACTATGATGATAAAGCAAATGGAAATACAATATCAAAAGACGCTAAAAGCGCAACAGTTAGTGTTGTATCATCAACTGCTGATAACGTAGTTGCACCAGGTACTAAAAATACAAGTTTTAATTTAGGTATTACTGGTAAACCTGAAGTTGATGGAGTAATTAATGGGGAATTAGCTTCACAAAACTTTTCAATAAGTGGAGAAAAATACTACAGAATGAAAGAAGTTGCTATTACATCAGCAGCAGAATATACAGCATATAAGAGTTCAGCAGGGGCATTAGACTTATATGTAATTCGTGAATACAGTGGTAGTGATGTATATGCAAAAACAAATGGATTTACAAAGGCAGGAGATAAATTCTATGCGGCTGAAGTGGCTTGTGATTTAAAAAAGGCTGATGGCTCAACAGGGCCTAATTATTATCCAGTTGTATTCAAATTAACAGATCAAGCTGGTAATGATTGGAATGGTTACACAAATCCAACAGGATCAGCAGCAATTCATACAGATACGCTAGCTCAAGTTACAACAAAGTTTAATAGTATTTATAAAACTTCTGGTGTAAATTTTGAGGCAGGAGAAAATTTAAGTACAAAAGCATCATTACCTAAAATTTCTTGGGAATGGGCATTCACAAGTGATGATTCGACAACAAATGGAAAATATGATGCTGCAGATACTTTAATTGGTGATGTCATTGCGGCACAACAAGGTGATACTAATATAGATTTAAAGCTTATTGCTAGTACAGGATGGTCTGGAAATGAAAGCAATTTCGCAAAAGAAAGTGGACTTGAAGGGCCTTATTTAGGAATGCCTTTTAATGCAAATTCTAAACTTGAATTGAAATTCAATTTAAAACTTACTGTAACACAAAGAGATTAGTATACATCATTTAATGTATACATAGTATATTACTTTTATATCTATACTCGCAGTTTTGTGGCGGGACTGTGAGTATAGTTTAAAAAAATAGTTAATAATTAAAGAATTAATTGTTGACTATTTCTTTAAATGAGGGCTATATATGATAAAGAAAACAACAAGAACAATATGGGGATTTATAGCAGTTTTACTGTTTTTTATCGTATCCACAATATCTGTTTTGGCTGATAAGTTGGTAGAATCATCGCAAGGTGATGAAGAGATAATTTCACTTTTTCCAAGTAAGGACTCTACTAGCAAGGTGAAAGTTGGAAATGATACACCATCATCTATCCAAGTTCAAAGTAATAGGAATTATCGAACAAGTTATACACCAGTAACAGTTAGTGATGACAAGAAAGTTTGGAAAACACAAACGGATATCGAGATTTTTAAGCTTTCCTATAAAAATGGAAGCGATAAAGTTTCGGTTTTATCTTCGGATGGAAGTGAAGTGATTGCACCTGGAACGGAGAATTCCTATACATTTAATATAAAAAACAATAGTAAATCTTCCGTAAAATATAAAATGACATGTGAAGTTTTTGTAGAACCAGAAAATTTATTTTTTCCTGTTGAAATGTCTTTTGAAAGTTATACAGGAAATTACTTGTTAGGTAATAGTAATTCCTTTGTAAATGTAGAAGATATTTCTTTAGTTGAAGATTCAGGAGTATTATCAGCAAATAATTATGCTTACTATACATTGAATTGGCAATGGCCATTTGAATGGGATAATGATACATATGATACATATTTAGGAGATCGAGCAGTTAATGAAGATTTAACAGTAAGTGTTGTTATAAAAACATTGATTGAAGATGATGGAAAGCCTAGCAAATCTGGTGGTGGGATCAGTTCACCAAGTACAGGGGACGCAACCAACAAGACCTTATTAAGTGTATTAGCTATCGTATCTCTTGGTAGCATTGTTGTTATACTAGGTAAGAAATATCGTAAGGTGTAGGTATGTTTAAATGAGAAACAAATTAGGTTCAAAAATAAAATCAAACGTAATTCTGAGAAGAGTGTTGTTATCTTTAGTTGGGCTATTTCTAGGGGTTAATATATATTTGTTTAATGCTACTAGTATTGTTGGTAATAAACTTCCTATGCCTTTTGGATATGGCGCTGCAGTTGTTTTATCAGGAAGTATGGAGCCAGCATTATCAGTGAATAATCTGATTATTGTAGAAGAATCAAAAGCATATGATAAAGGAGACATTGTTGTTTATCAAGATGGTAATGAATTGATTGTTCATCGTATCGTTAGCATAGATAAAGATAGCGTTATAACTAAAGGTGATGCAAATAGTGTTTCTGATAATCCTATTAGAAAATCAAGTATTAAAGGAAAAGTTATTGTAAGTATTCCTTTTATAGGTGTATTAATAAACATATTAAAGAGTCCTTTAGGGACAATAACTATTTTAATATTAGCCTTTATGTTATTAGAACGTTCATATAAAAACGATAAAAACAAAAATTTGGAGAACCTTGATATCATTAGGCAAGAGATTGAGAAGATAAAGGAAAGTTATGAAATGGAGGGCAATCATGAAGAAAAATAAGTCAATAAAAATAGTAACTTTTCTCTTTGTTGCTATGTTTGTAACCACAACGTTAGTTAGTAATGTATTTGCACAATACATAAGCAATACTGATAAAGATGATTCTGCTGGTATTGCACAATGGGGTGTAGTTACAAGTGCGAAAGGGTCTCTTTTTACTCAAAAAGATGCAACTGGAAAAAATATCATATATCCTGGAGATAAAAGTAAGGATACAGGTTTAACAATCAATATAAGTGGTACTCCTCAAGTAAATGGTGTAATAACAGCGACGGTTAAACATCAAAATATCTTTCTAGGTGCAGGACAATGGGGTTTGATGACTAAACAAGAGGATATGTCTTCTGCAAAGTATAAAGCGAATACCTACTATACACTTAGTAATGGAAAATATGTATTAGATACAAGTAGTGTATTTACAGCAAGTAAAACATATTATATGTTAGAAAATAATGTTACTGTTGATACTAGTGGATATTGGCCAGTAAATTTTAAATTAACAGGTGAAAGTAGTACTGGATATGTTGAGTCAGATTCTAATAAAACAAAGACGGATACGCTAGATGGTGTTAGCGGTACAATTGAAGCGGCTTTGTTTGATTCGCTATTTAAAGCAAATGAAAATCTTGCATATAAATATGGACTTCATAACCAGAGTATCACATGGGAATGGCAAAACTGTACAAGTGATTGTAGTAAGGGAATATCCGTTATAGAAGGGGAAAGCACACCTCTTTGTGATAATTGTAAACGGGATGTAATTTTACAAAATTTGATTGATCAAAAAAATGATCCTTCCATTATAGTTGTACTTAAGGATACGACAGATACAACTGGTAAAACATTTAAGACACCAACAGCTGCAACAGAGCAAGGTGAGTACAAAGATGGTAATTATAACTTGTATGTAAGTTTTAATTTGAAAGTTATTGCAAGTCAAGAAGATTAATATAGCAAGGATAAAGAATAAATAAATATGAATTATAGTTGAATAAATCTAAAAAGTTAAGTTGAGGATTTGTTTCAAGTAATTCATGTTTTTTTTATGGAAAGACAATTGACAGAGGTTATATGACGTGTTATGATGTCTTTGTAAAAGGTACTATATTTTGATGATGAGTACAATGAAAGGAGGAGTATGGGACAACTTTTAAATGATACAGGAGCACCATTATATAAACAGCTTTATGAAGCGATTATGGAAAAGATAAAGTCGGGAGAGTATAAGATGGGAGATCGTATTCCTGCAGAACCAGAGTTGATAAAAATGTATGGTGTTAGTAGAATAACAGTTCGTAATGCAATTCAACAATTGGTTGATGATAAAGTGTTGGTGAAACGACATGGAAAAGGAACATACGTGGCAATGCCCGTTTATGTGGAAAGTATGGTAGCAGAAGGGAGCTTTACCAAATCTTGTCTACAACAGGGGAAAACTCCAAGTACAAAAGTTATTCAAATCACACATGAAAAAGTTAGTGATGAAATTGCACGAAGTTTGAATGTTGAAAAGGATAAAGAAGTCATTTGTGTGGAGCGTTTACGATTAGTAGATGAAACACCCGCAATTTATGAAATCGACTATTTCATTGATAAGTTTGATTTTATTGAACACGAAGAACTTGATAAACAACCTATATTAGATATATTGCGTAAACATACGGGAATAGTGGCACATGTATTTGAAGATATTATCGAAGTTTCATATGCTGATGAAAAGCAAGCAAAAAATCTAGATGTATCTGAACATGATCCATTATTGAAAGTAAATCAAACAGTTATTGATCAAAATAATCAAATTATTTATTTCAATATACAATATATCCATAGTGACGTATATAAAATGGCGGTTCGATCATATAAATAAATATATATAATCATCATAAATAAAAAAATAATCTAGTTATAGATGTTTTTAGTGTACCCATTTAGAAGGAGAATAACATGAAGAGAATGGTAATCGCATCCCATGGAGAATTTGCCAATGGTATTGTAAATTCATTGAAAATGATTGCTGGAAGTAGTGCTGATGCAATTGAAGTATATACGATGAAACCTGGCGATTTAGCAGATGAATATGCAAAAGAGCTAGAAAAAGTAATTCAGAAACATCCAAATGATACCTATATAATTCTTACTGATTTATATGGCGCAAGTGTTTGTAACGCAATGCTTTCATTGAGTATTTATAAAAATGTATTTGTTGTTTCTGGAGTGAATTTGAATCTTGCATTAGCGTTATTATTGGAAAATTCACAAATTGATGAATCGTATTTGCAATCATTAATTGAAGAATCAAGAAAAGGAATGAAAATAGTATCTATGCAAGCTATAGAAAATGAGGATTTTTAAAATGAAAATAGAGAAAGATTTTTTAGGATTATTTAAGCATAAAAAACCAATTATTGGAATGATTCACTTAAAAGGTGATAGTGATGAAGAGGTATTAGAAAGAGCAAAAGAAGAGATATCAATCTATGTAGATAATGGCATAGATGGAATTATAATGGAAGATTATTACGGGGATTATTATCAATTAGTGAAAGCGATTGAATATATCAAGAGTTTAAAGTTAGATGTTCCAATTGGTGTGAATTGTTTGAATATCGATGCAATGGGATTTGAATTAGCGAATACATACAAGTTAGATTTTATTCAAATAGATTCAGTAATTGGTCATGTACAACCACGAGATGAAGCAGCTCTTCAAGAATTTCTAAAATTGTATCGTTCTAGAACAGAGGCAGCATTGATTGGCGGTGTGAGATTTAAATACCAACCAATGTTATCAACACGTACACTAGAAGAGGATTTACAAACTGCTAAACATCGTTGTGATGCAATTGCTGTAACTGAGAATGCAACAGGGCAAGAAACATCAATGGATAAAATACGAGCATTCCGAAATGAGATTGGGAATCATCCACTTGTTGTGGCAGCGGGTGTTACTTGTGAGAATGTGACAGAGCAGTTGATGATTTGTGATGCAGCAATTGTAGGAAGCTATTTTAAAGATACAAGAAAAGATACAGGTGATGTTAGTGCAAGACATGTGAGAGAGTTTATGGATAAAGTTAAAGAATTGAGGTGTAAACTAAATGATTAAATTAGTAAGAGTAGATCATCGTTTAATTCATGGACAAGTAGGTTTTTCATGGACAAAATTCTTAGAAGCAAATTGTATTTTGATTGCGAGTGATGAAATCATGAAAGATGATTTGAAAATGACAGCAATGAAAATGGCAAAACCAAATGATGTGAAATTGGTAATGAAGTCAATCGATGACTCTGCCCAAGCGTTGAATTCAGGAGTAACAGATAAATATAAATTATTAATACTATGTGAATCTGTTGAAGATGTATATCGCTTAGCGAAAAAGACAAATACATTTAAAAAAATTAACCTTGGGGGAATGAAAAATAGAGAAGATAGAAAACAATTATCAAAAGCTGTTCATCTATCAACTGAGGATATTGAAAAAATTCATGACTTGATAAATGACGGTTATGAAATAAATGTTCAATTAGTACCTGATGATGTAGCAACAGATGTACAGAAAATATTGCCATAGAGAGGAAAAAATATGCAAATTACACAAACATTTTTAATTATATTGATAGCATTTTTTGCTTACATGCATAGTTACGTAGGGTCAACTATGCATAATCGTCCAATTGTGGTAGCACCATTGGTTGGACTTGTATTAGGAGATTTAGAGACAGGTATAAAACTTGGAGCTACATTAGAATTAGTATTTATGGGAGCTTTCCCAATTGGAGCAAGCAACCCACCAGATTTTGTTGCAGGGTCGATTATTGCGAGTGCTTATGTAATAACAACAGGACAAGATTTTACCAATGCGGTCTTATTAGCAGTACCAATTGCTACGCTTGTATTACTAATTGATAATGTGCAAATGACAGTATTGTTAACTTGGGCATCTCATATTGCTGATAAGTTTGCACTAAAAGGAGATATCAAAGGGGTTGAGCGAACACAGATTATTGCAGGTATTGGGAATAAGATTATATTAGCTTGTGTGGTAGGATTAGGATTTTATCTAGGTGTTCCATTCATTGAAAAAATATTAGCTTACATTCCTGATTATGTTTCACATGGTTTAGATGTAGCAGCAGGTATTATTCCTGCGATTGGGTTTGCAATGTTAGCAAGAATGATGGTAACAAAGAAAATGGTACCATTCTTATTATTAGGCTTCTTACTAGCAGCATATATGGAAATTACAGTAGTTGGGATTGCCCTTATGGGGGTAGTGGTAGTACTTATTTATCTTAACTTTACAAATGAATCAAAGGAGGTAGTGGAAGATGACAACGAATTCTAAAAAAGCAATTACAATTTCACCAGATAGTCAGATTACAAAGAAAGATTTTTATTCATGTTTCTTTCGCTCATTAACTTTAGATTCATCATGGAATTACGAAAGAATGCAAAACCTTGCTTATGCTTATATGATGGCACCAATTATTCGAAGATTATATACAGACGAAAAAGATCGCGCGGAAGCATTGCAAAGACATTTAGAGTTTATGTCAGTAACACCACATATTTGTACTCTTCTCGTTGGGATTTCAGGAGCTATGGAAGAAGAAAACGCTCGAAATGATGAATTTGATGCAGCTAGTATTAACGCCGTGAAATCAAGTTTGATGGGACCTATGGCTGGAGTTGGAGATTCTTTCTTTTGGGGAACTTTAAAAGTTATTGCTGCAGGTGTTGCAATCTCTTTATCTAATCAAGGTAACATTATGGGACCAATCGTATTCTTATTGATTATAAATGTTCCTCACTTTGTTTTACGTTATATCTGTTTAGATAAAGGTTTCCAATTAGGAGCAAAATTCTTTAATGATTTAGGTAATAGTGGAATTATTAGTAAAATTACAACAGCTGCGTCCATTTTAGGGTTAATGGTAATTGGTGGTATGGCAGCATCGAATATTTATTTTGAACTTCCAATTCAAATCGGAAGTGGAGATTTCGCAGAACCACTTCAAGGATATATTGATCAGATCATGCCAGCTTTTTTTCCAGCTATGTTCTTCTTAATAATGTATTGGTTACTAGGGAAGAAAGTAAAAACAACAACCATTCTAATAGGATTGATTGCTGTTTGTATTCTTCTTGCCGCAATGGGGGTTGTATAAATTAAAAATTATATATAGAGAATTAAAAAAGTACTTGTAATCACAAGTACTTTTATACATTATTCAAAAATCAGCCAAACCTCTTTGATTAAATTATTTTCAATATTGTAAATAGTAACAGCATTGATCAAAAGGTTATCTGCTTCAGATGTGAAAGTTTGTTTGTCAATAATTTTATTACCAAGGACAATTCGCTCAGTAACATCTGAGTACAAAATTGGATGGGCAAAATGTTGAGTATAGAATTCTCTAATATTTTCTCTTCCTTCCATAAGGAGTGTTTGCTTAATTAAATTATAAATTTTCACATCTTTATCAAATGCGGCTACAAGAGCATCTAAATCATGATTGTTGTAATCTTCTACATGTCTGCCAATAAAATCTTCGTTTGAAAACATAAGTATATCCTCCTCTATTTAAGTATATCACATTAATATATTATAATTAATATAGTAACACAAAAAATGAATGTAGAAATGTATTTTATGGAATAACGTAAATTGAAAAAGTAAATTCCAGTTTTAAAAAAACAGAATGATTCTGAAAGAAACTTCCAGTATGACGAATAGTACAGGAAGTTTTTTG
>NZ_JAQFIQ010000041.1 GCF_029504745.1 Breznakia sp. PF5-3
TCTAAAACAATCTTCTTTTTAATTTCGTTAGTCAACTTCATAAGAAAAACCCCCTTTGTTAGTTTATTGTCTAACTTTGGGGGTTCACATCATTATTGAGGCTTTTTTAATTTTATATTTATTAGAGGCTTTTTGAAAGTTCCTAGACGAAAGGGATACAGCAAGGTATACTTGTGGTAGCTATTTGATAGAGAAAGTAGATAATATGAAAAACTTTGAAGATTATATAAAAGATAAAGAAATATTAAAGGCAATTGATAAATTAGGGTATAAGCAGCCTACACCAGTACAAGAAGAAGTTTTTCCTCTTGTATTGAACAATAAGGATGTTATTGTGAAATCACAAACAGGAAGTGGTAAAACGGCAGCATTTGCAATACCAATGTTGCAAAGTTTAGATTGGAATATTAGAAGTCCACAAATACTAGTATTAACGCCTACTCGTGAACTTGCAATCCAAGTAAAAGAAGATATGTTTCATATTGGTAGATACAAACGTTATAATGTACAAGCAATTTTTGGGAAGATGTCGTTTGAAGGACAAGCTAAGCAATTGAAGCAGAGAACACATGTTGTTGTTGGAACACCAGGAAGAGTGCTTGACCATATACAACAAGGAACGCTTAATTTAAGTGCGATTAAATATTTAGTCATTGATGAAGCTGATGAAATGTTTACGATGGGATTTGAAGACCAAATGCGTGATATTTTATCATTTTTAAATAAAAATCGAATAACGGCATTATTATCGGCTACACTTGATGAAAAGATTCAGAAATTATGTAAAGATGAAATGACTGATCCAGTTTATGTGGAAGTTGAATCAGATATGAAAGTAACTGATTTAATTAGACAAGAATACTATGTTGTTGAAAATGATAAAGAAACTTTATTGCGGAAGATAATTATGAAAGAGAATAGTGATAGTTGTATTATTTTTTGTAATACCCAATTAGAAGTGAATCAAGTATATGAACATGTATTTAAAGAGTATAAAATTGCGAAAAAAATACATGGTGGAATGGATCAAAAAGATAGAATTAAAGTAATTAAAGAGTTTAAATTAGGATATTTTCGTTATTTAATTGCAACAGATGTTGCATCAAGGGGACTTGATATTGATCAAGTAGAACTGGTTGTTAATTATGATATACCATTTGATGCACAAACCTATGTACATCGAATTGGGAGAACTGGAAGAATTGGGAATACGGGAAAAGCTATTACATTTGTTTTGAAAGAGGAAAAACGCTTTTTGGATGCAATTCAGAGCATTGTTGAAGCACCTTTAGAAAAACAAGTTATTGATGAAAGAAAAATAGTAGAATACCAAGAAGCTTTTGATAATAAAATACAAACGAGAAAAGAATTAAAAAAAGAAAAGCAATTGGTGTTTAAAGATGAAATATTAAAGTTGCATATCAATGCTGGGAAAAAGACTAAAATGCGTGCTGGTGATATTGTAGGAGCAATTTGTTCAATTGAGGATATTGAAGTATCAGATATTGGTGTAATTAGTATTGTGGATGTTTCAACCTTTGTGGAAATATTAAATAATAAAGGTGAAAAAGTATATCAAGCATTGCAAACAATTCCAATAAAAGGAAGAATTAGAAAAGTAAATAAGGCAAATTTATCTAGTTATGAGATGGATTATCAAAAACAGGTAAAATAATTATAAAAAAATAATGAATATTTGTTGATAATTTGATACTATATTAGAGTATGGATAACAAGGAGTAGCTGAATGGATTATACAGATAAGATGTTATTACAAAAAGAGAAATGGATTCAAAAAAATGAAGCTTTGCTTCGCTCTGGAGTATTTATTATGGATACAACCAATACATATATTGATGAAGATGTAGAAATTGGTGAGGATAGTATTATTTATCCTAATGTATTTATTGAAAAGGGAAGTAAACTTGGTAAACAAGTTAAGGTTTTACCAAATTCATTTATTTCAAATTCAACAATCGAAGATAATACAACAATTGATTCATCAAAGATTGTGGATTCTCGTGTAGGTAAGGATTCTGTAGTTGGTCCAATGTCGCATCTTAGAAATAAAACAAACATTATCGGGAAAGCAAGAATTGGAAACTTTGTCGAAATGAAAAATACGAATTTTGGTTTAGGTAGTAAATGCGCACATCTTACTTATCTTGGAGATAGTGATGTTGGGGAAAGAGTAAATTTTGGATGTGGTGTCGTTACCGTAAACTATGATGGGAAAAATAAATTTAGAACTGTAATTGGAGATGGAGCTTTTATAGGTAGTAACGTAAATCTTATTGCACCAGTAAGAATTGGAAAAAATGCTTTACTGGCAGCGGGAAGCACAATCAACAAAGATGTTGAGGATGGTGCTATGGGTATTGCTAGACCTTACCAAGAGAATAAAGAGGGTCTTGGAAATAAATATAAAAACAAGTAAGGAGAAACAGAGAAAATGGATAAGAGTAAAGCAGTAGTATTTTCATTAACTTCAAGTGTTGATTTGGCAAAAGAAATTTGTGAATATTCGGGACTTCATTTAGGAAAATGTGATGTAACGCATTTTGCAGATGGGGAGATTATGGTCCAGTTACAGGAAACGGTACGTGGAAAAGACGTCTTTCTTGTTCAATCGACATGTACACCAGTATCAAGTAATTTGATGGAAATTTTAATTGCAATTGATGCATGTAAGCGTGCAAGTGCAAAAAGTGTTAGTGTGATTATACCGTATTTTGGTTATGCTAGACAGGATCGTAAAGCAAAACCGCGTCAACCAATTACTGCTAAGCTAGTTGCAGATTTATTACAGGCAGCAGGTGCTACACGTGTGATTACGATGGAACTACATGCTAGTCAGATCCAAGGGTTCTTTAATATACCAGCAGATGATATTAGTGCAATGTGTTTGATTGGAAACTATTTCATTGAAAAGGATATGGGAAAAGATGTTGTAGTGGTTTCACCTGATCATGGTGGAACAACAAGAGCAAGAAAGCTTGCAAAAGCGCTTGATTGTCCTTTAGCTATTATTGATAAACGTCGTCCAAAACCAAATATTGCAGAAGCTATGCATCTAATTGGAGATGTAGAAGGTAAAAAAGCAATTGTAATTGATGATATTGTAGATACAGCAGGAACTTTGATGGCAGGTATTGATATGTTATATGCCAAAGGTGCTACAGAAGTATACACTGCTTGTGTTCATGGAGTATTGTCAGGACCAGCGGTTGAAAGAATTCGTGATTCAAAAATCAAAGAATTTGTTTGTACAAATACAATTGATCAAGCAGAGAAGATGAAAGAATTGAAAAACATGAAAGTTATTAGTGTTGCTGAAGTATTGGCTTCTACAATTGAAAGAGTTGAAAATGGAGAATCAGTAAGTGAAATGCTCCAAAAATTTCAATATACAGCAGCTGAATCATAAAAGACAAAGACATCAAGAGATGTCTTTTTTTGTAAGAAACATATGCTCTTTTCCTTTGCTTATAAACGTGATACTATGATTACAGAGGTGATTTTGTGTTTCGTGCAGAAGAGATAAGAAGCTTAAATGAGTTGGAACTAGAAGTTTATAATTATATAACGAAGCATCGTGAGGAAGTATTATCTATGAAAATTAGGGAATTAGCCGATGCTGCTCATGTATCGACAACCACCGTTTTACGGTTTTGTAAGAAGGTTGGATGTGATGGATATGCGGAGTTTAAGGTTCGCTATAAAATGGAACTATCAAAGAGTGAGGATATTCATGATTATAATGATATTCATTTAATGTTAGAATATTTTAAACGAATTGATAGCGAGGATTTTGATGAACAACTCAATGTTGCTGCAGAGATGATACGGGAGCAACACAAAGTGATATTTTTGGGAATAGGGACATCCGGTATTTTAGGGAAATACGGTGCACGATTCTTCTCTAATATTGGAAAGTTTTCACAACATATCGACGATCCTTTTTATCCAATTCCAACAGGATATTATGATGATTCAGTAATCATTGTGTTATCTGTGAGTGGTGAAACGGAACAGACGATTGATCAAATTCATCAATTTAAAAATACCAATTCAGCCATTATCTCAATAACGAATACGGGGACAAACACGATCGCAAAAATGTCAGATTTGAATTTATCATATTATGTACCTATGGATGTGGTAGGAGATGCAATTAATCTAACAACGCAGATACCCGTTCTCTTTATGATTGAAACAATTGCGAAAAAAGTAAAACAACTATCAAAAGAAAGTGTATAAAAAGGACAATTTAATATTGTCCTTTCTTTTTTATTGATGTTTTTTTCTTCTTATAAATAAGATAGCCAATCCACTGATTGCTACTATGAATGATAAACCAAGAATGTTTGTGTTATCAAATGTATTTATAGAATTTGTCTTCTTTGTAGATTCTTTCACATCTGGAGATGTACTAGGTGCCTCTGGTGTTGTAGGTTTAGTAGGCTCACTAGGTTTACTAGCTTCATCTTTCCAGTTTGCATATAATACCAATGGTTCATCCTCAATACCTTCATATGTATCTAATAAAGTCATTACTTTGTTAATTGAGAAATCCCAAGGTGAATCAAATGTATCTTTTTTCAGATACCATCCAGCGAAGGTCTTATCTTTGTTCGTTGGTGTTTGTTCAGGTTGATTTAATAAGTCATTTAAACTAAGTGTTGTTTGATGTGAAGTTTGATCATTTAATGAACCACCATTGTAATCAAATATTACTGATATTTCAATATCATCTGCTTTTGAATGAATATCATAATTGTTCCAAGGATTTGCGAAACCAACATTGGTTGTAACATTTTTAATGTTTTGTTTATGGTGATTAGCTACCGCTGTCTCATAGTCATTTTTTGGTTTTGTAAGACGCCAGTAGAATAATCCTTTTCCGGCATTGTTATTTTCAAATTTTGTATTGTTCATTTCCACGATGCTATTAGGAGAATTATGATCCACATAAATCGCTCCTCCGTATTCCACTGCTGCGTTATCTTTAAATAATACATTTCCACTCGTTTTTAATTTACTTACATCTTTGTAGTAATCTAAATAGATTGCTCCACCATTACGACCAGCCGTATTTGCTTGGAAAACGACATTATCTGTTATGTTGAAGATAGCATCTAGAGCATCACTTGTATCGTTATATGTGTAGATTGCTCCACCATCACGATTAGCATTGTTATTTTGGATTTTTGTATTTCCTGAAATATTAACGGTAACATTAGAACCAGAATGCCATCCTAAGAAGAAGATAAATCCACCATCACGATTAGCAACATTCTTTTCATATGTACCACCTGTAATGTTTACGGTAGCACCTGAATTGATATCCATTGCTCCACCATCAAAAGCTGCGGAATTTTCGCTAACTTGCACATTGCCGTTGAAATTCAATTTTCCATTTCCATTCATGAATACAGCACCGGCATAAGTTCCGTTATTCTTAGAAAGGACAGCTTTGTCTTGGATGGTTGCATGAGCATAGTATAAATGTAATGCTCCACCTGAATCTGTTGCTATATTTTTTTCTATTAATGCATTGTCTTTAACAATAATAGTTGATAAACTTCCATTTGCGAAAATAGCACCACCTTTATCAGCTATATTGTTGACAATTTTTGTATCTTGACCAATTTCAATTGATTTAGGATATGCGTCATTATAAATCTCAGGTAGATAAATTGCTCCCCCTGTTGCACTTCCACTACCAGTAGAAATGACGATATTGTCACTTATTGTTGTATTTGTAATGCTACTGTTTCCACCACCTACATAGATTGTTCCACCAGTTTCATGTGAATAGTTTGATTCTAGTAAATTGTTTTTGATTTCACTGTTTTTAATGATTAAACTTCCATCTTTAAAATTTGATGGTGCATAGTAAATGCGTGTTGTTATCGCTGAAGAAGTGGAACCAGAATCTGTTGTATGATACGTTTTGTTATTATTTACTTTACAATTGTTCATTTCTAGTGAACTAGTAAGGATACCAGCGTGATAACCATAAGATTTATTGTTGTTTACTTCACTATCAGAAATTGCTAATAAACCAGAGTGGTCGATTGCTCCAGCAGATGCCACTGTTGATGAATTTGTTGGCATAAGTGCCACATTTTCATTAATAGTTGAATTAGTAATTGTTAATTGGCTTTGAGAATTGTGGCTAATACCACCACCACTTACTGCCTTGTTTCCTGTGATTACAGTATTATCAATAGAAAGGGTACAATTCATTCTTGTAAAGATAGCTCCACCTTGTCCATTGATTGCTAAGTCAGCAGAATTGTCGATTAATCGACTATTTCTAATTATAATATCATGTTCTTCCCAAGAACCAATGGCACCACCATGTCCTCCAGAACCACTATTGCTAGTAGAGTTATTGATTATAGTTGTTCCATCCATTGTAAAAGGGAAACGTTTGACTGCACCAGTACCTTGCAAACGAATGGCACCACCAATCCCTGTATTTTTGGTGTTTTTAATTGTTCCACCTTTTAAAGTGAAAGAGTCGGCATAAGAATATATACCTCCACCTGATAGTTCGCCATCTAAAACAATATTTTCTAAGGTTAAACCACTATTTCCTGTTGCGAAGAAATGACGAATTCCATCACTATATAAAGTAGTCGGATTATTTAAACCTCTAATTGTAATTTGCTTATCATTAATCGATGGTGCATCAGTAATTGTTCCATCGGCATAATGAATGTCATTTTCAACGATGATTGTACCACCATTTGGAACATTTCTTATAGCATTTATAAAATCATCATAATTATTTACTGATACAATATTACGCGCCGCTTTCGGCATAGTAGCGGTGATATCTGTGGATAGTGTCTCCATTGTACTTGTTGAAGGAGTATCTGTTTCTACATTCTCCTCTTCCACCTCACTTGGACTTCCCTCTTCTACATCCGTTGGTGTTTGTTCAACTTCTTCTATGTCTGTTTCTTCTAAATCACTTGCATAGACCTGTGCATTTAAAGATTGTTGTAGCCCAACCAAAACGGTTAGAGCTAATAAAGTCACTACTAAAAAAATATGTTTTCTTTTCTTTCTCATATTGCCCTCCAATATTTTCCTCCTTATTATAAGGAGAAATAACAAACATTTACAAAAAATGTTTTGAATAAGAGGTTTATTGTAATAAAATTAATATTTCTGTTTTTTTTATGTAACAAATTATAAATAAAGCAACAGGTTTTTTAAGCGTTGGAAAATGAGACAAGCAAAGATTGGGTTGCTATAATGTAAGCGTATTCAAAATGATATCAATTGAAACAAAGATAATTACAGGAGGAGATGAGATGGAGAAACAACGGTTTCCAAAAGACTTTCTGTGGGGTGGTGCAGTTGCTGCACATCAATTAGAAGGTGCCTGGAACGTGGGTGGCAAAGGAATGAGTGTTGCGGATGTAATGAGCGCAGGAGCACATGGTGTTGCCAGAAAAATAACAGATGGTGTAAAGGATGGAGAAATATATCCAAATCATGAAGCAATTGATTTTTATCATCATTATAAAGAAGATATTGCATTGTTTGCGGAACTAGGGTTTAAATGTTTTCGCACTAGTATTGCATGGACACGTATTTTTCCAAAGGGAGATGAAAAGGAACCAAATGAAGAGGGCTTACAATTTTATGATGATATGTTTGATGAGTGTTTAAAATATGGAATTGAACCAGTTATTACCTTATCACACTTTGAAATGCCATATCATTTGGTAAAAGAGTATGGGGGATTTCGTAATCGGAAATGTATTGATTTCTTTATGAATTTTGCAGAAGTATGTTTTAAAAGATATAAACACAAAGTGAAATATTGGATGACATTTAATGAGATTAATAATCAAACGAATTATAAAACAGATTTTGCTCCATTTACGAATTCAGGAATTGTGTATAAAGAAGGTGAAAATCGTGAAGAAATTATGTATCAAGCAGCCCATTATGAATTGGTTGCAAGTGCAAAAGCGGTAAAATTGGGTCATACTATAAATAAGGATTTTAAAATTGGTTGTATGATTGCAATGTGTCCAATATATCCATATTCATGTGATCCAAAGGATATGATGAGTGCAACAAGTGCAATGCATAAAAGATTATATTTTGCAGATGTTCATGCTCATGGGGAATATCCAAACTATATAAAAACCTATTGGCAACGAAAAGGGTTTGATATTGATATCCATGCAGAAGATGAGCAAATATTGAAAGAAGGTCGCGTGGATTATATAGGGTTAAGTTATTATATGTCATTTGCGACAAAGTATGTAGAGGGGAATCTACATTATGATTATGATGAAGAAACGATGTTAGTTAAAAATCCATATGTTGAAGCATCAAAGTGGGGTTGGCAAATTGATCCAATTGGCTTACGATATTCATTGAATTGGTTATATGATCATTATCGTTTACCATTGTTTATTGTTGAAAATGGATTTGGTGAAATTGATGAGGTTAAAGATGGTAAGATACATGATGATTATCGTATTCGTTATATGCAAAAGCACATAGAAACAATGGGTGATGCTATATATGAAGATGGTATTGATGTTATTGGGTATACATCATGGGGACCTATTGATATTGTATCTGCTGGGACAGGTGAAATGAAGAAACGTTATGGATTTATTTATGTAGATAAAGATGATGATGGAAGTGGAACACTTGCCAGAAGTAAGAAAGCATCTTTTGACTGGTTTAAAAAAGTTATTGAAACAAACGGAGCACAAATATAGGAGATATTATGGAAGGACTTGAACTAATTAGCTTTCAAATTATTTCGGCAGTGGGTAGCGCGAAAAGCATGTATGTAATGGCGATACAAGAAGCGAAAGCAGGAAATATAACGAAAGCGAAGACATTGATGGAAGAAGGCCAAGAAGTGTTTAAACAAGGACATGAAGCGCATGCAGGATTGATTCAAGAGGAAGCGAATGGGAATCCAACAATGGTTAATTTGCTTCTTGTACATGCAGAAGATCAACTGATGACAACAGAGACATTTAAACTAGTTGCTGATGAATTTATTGATTTATATGAAAAACAAGAGGAGAAGAAATAAATGAAAAAGATTAGATTATTTTGTAACGCAGGGATGTCAACCAGTATGTTAGTTAAAAAGATGGAGGAATCTGCTGCAAGTAAAGGATTGGATGTGGAAATCATTGCTTATCCGCTTAATGATTTAAACGCAAAAATGGATGAGGCAGACATTATCTTACTTGGACCACAAGTAGGATATGAAGAGAAAAGGGTAAAAGGTTTGTGTGAACCAAAAGGCATTCCGGTTGGTGTGATACCAATGACAGATTATGGAATGATGAACGGTGAAAAGGTATTAACCTTTGCATTGAATTTATAAGAGGAGAAAAAGAATGAAACAGTTTTTAAATGATAAAGTAGTACCAGCGATTATGAAGTTTGTGAATACAAAAGCGATTATGGTATTACGTAATGGGATCTTGTATACGATGCCACTTACAATTATTGGATCATTTTTCTTGATTATTGCATGTTTCCCATATGATCCAGTAGTAGAATGGTTAGGTGAAGTTGAATTACTTGGACCATTATTTCAAGTAACGGGGGCAACGTTTGATATCATTGCAATTGCAGCTGTAATTGGAATTGCATATGAAAATATGTAAAAGCTGAAGGATATCCAGCAATGAATGCAGGAATTATCTCGTTTGTATGTTTCTTGATTATTCAAGAATCATCAGTGATGAGTGAAAGTGGTGAAGCAGTAGGTAGTGTGATCAATAAAGCTTGGACTGGTGGAAAAGGGATGATTTGTGCAATTTTGATTGGATTGCTTGTTGGATATATATATTCGTTATTTATGAAGAAGGATATTCGTATAAAGATGCCAGCAGGAGTACCTGAAGGGGTGGCAAATTCATTTACTTCATTGATTCCTGGATTTGTATTAATTACTGCAACGTTTGTTGTTTATACAGTATTTGAAATTTTTGGAAATACAACCTTATTAGAAATGATTTATGATGTGATCCAAACACCTCTGCAAGGAATGACAGATAGTTTAGGTGGAGTGATTATGATGGGATTCTTAATTCCCTTCTTATGGTTCTTTGGGGTGCATGGTTCTACCATTGTTGGTGGAATTATGGGACCATTGCTTACTGCAAATGCATTAGAAAATCAAGCGATTTTAGATGCTGGAAAAGAATTGACTTTGGCAAACGGAGGACATATTGTTACCCAACAATTCTTAGATCAATTTATGACTGTAACAGGAGCAGGTATGACCATTGGGGTTGTTATGTTTATGGTGTTCTTTGCTAAGTCAGCAAGAAATAAAGAAATTGGTAAAATGTCAGCAGTACCTGCATTATTCAATATTAATGAGCCAGTATTGTTTGGTACACCAATTACATTGAATCCAATGTTAGCAGTTCCTTTCATTGCAATGCCAATGATTTCAGGCTTAATTTTATATTTTGCTCAATACACTGGAATTGTTCCACTATTTGGTGGAGTCATGGTTCCATGGACAACACCGCCAGTAATTTCAGGATTCTTGGTAGGTGGCTGGCAAGCAGCCTTGTTGCAAGCCTTTGTATTAGTGTTATCATTCTTTGTATATCTTCCATTTATTAGAAAAATAGATAAGATGAACTTGGAAGATGAACAAAAAGCAGTGGAAGAAGCGAAAGCATAAAAATGAAGATATCCTTTCATTTAATGAAAGGATATCTTTTTTTGTTGTACACCATTTTTCGTCTTCGAAAGAAAACATTTGGTATTTTAGTGTTTTTTATATTCATTATAATAAAACATGAGGAGGAACTTATGAAAAAAACAATTCATATTGTGCCACATACACATTGGGATCGTGAATGGTATTTCACAAGTCAAAGATCATTGATTTATTTGCTTGCGCAAATAAAAGAGGTGTTAAAAACATTAGAAAATGATAAAGCTTATCATTATTATTTTTTAGATGCACAGAGTTCATTGATTGAAGATTATGTTAAATATTATCCAGAAGATTATAAGCGGATTCAGAAACTTGTAAGTGAGGGAAGATTAGTAGTTGGACCTTGGTATACACAAAGTGATTTATTCGTTGTTTCTAGTGAGTCAGTGGTTCGTAATTTATATTATGGAATTGAGTATGCACAGACACTTGGACATAGTATGAGAATCGGATATGTTCCAGATTCGTTTGGACAAGGTGGAAATGTGCCACAGATATATAAATCTTTTGGAATAGATAAAGCTTTATTTTGGCGGGGAATCGGTGATGATAAGTTAAAATCTACAGAGTTTAAATGGATTGGAAGTGATGGTACAGAAATTTTGGGTGTACAAATGCCATTTGGTTATTTCTATGGTGCTAATTTTCCTAAAGAAGAAGCAAATTATAAAAAATTTATTGAAGCGATGTTACCAAAACTAGAAGAAAAATCACTAGTGGAAAATATTTATTTCCCTAATGGATTTGATCAATTACCAATCAATAAGAATTTGGTACAAATTACAGAAAAGCTTAATGCTATTGATCCAACAAGAGAATATATAATTTCTTCTCCTGAAAAATACTTTGAAGCATTAAAAATGGAAGCTAAAGAATTGCCAAAAGTATATGGAGAGTTGTTAGAAGGAAAAAATTCTAGAGTTCATAAAACTATTTTTTCTAGTCGATCAGATTTAAAAATATTGAATAATAAATGTGAGAATTATCTAACAAACGTTGTAGAACCGCTTTCGTTTATGCGTTACTTGATTGATGGGAAGTATCCACATAAAGAAATAGAGTCTATATGGAAATTATTATTTGAAAATGCTGCTCATGATAGTATTGGTTGTTGTAATAGTGATGATACAAATGCAGATATTTATTATCGTTATAAAAAAGCATATGATATATCTTTAAATCTTGTTGAATATACGATGCGAATGATAGCTCAACAAATTAATCAAGATGAATACTATAGCTTCACAGTATTTAATCCTCTTCCATATAAACGTAATGGAAGAGTGGAAGCGTCAATATATGTTCCACATGATCATTTTGTTTTAAGAGATGATTTTGGAAATGAGATACCATATGAAATTTTAGAGATTGAAGATCAATCTAATTATGTATTGCATCAGGCCAAGTTGTTAACCCCTTCAATGTTTCGTGATGAAGGGGAATCTAGCTGTTATCCAGAAAAAGTGTTTCTTGCAAAAGTACATATTTATGTAGAAGAAATTCCTGCTTTGGGATATGGTCAATTTTATTTATATCCAGATTTAAAGCCAAAAGAACACAAATTGGAAAATAATCAAAAGTATATTGAAAATGAAAGATATAAAGTTATCTTGGAAGATAACAATAGCTTTACGGTACTTGATAAAGTAACGGATAAAACTTATCAAGATCAAATCGTATTTTATGAAAATGGGGATGATGGAGATTCCTATAACTATTCACCACCTCGTGAAGATAAGGTATTAACGTCATATGATGCAAAACAAATTGGTGGTAAAACAATTATTACGGATGTGGAACAACGCTTTGAACTGGATTATGAATGGATGTTACCTAAGGATTTAAAAGAACGCGCATTACAGAAAACAAATGCGAAAGTGACATATAAAGTAGTGGTTAGTGTAGTTAAGGAGGATCCTAAAGTACATGTTAAGGTCATTTTTGATAATCGTGTTTATTCTCATCGATTATGTGTTCGCTTTCACTCAGATATAAAAGCTAAACGGGGAATAGCAGATCAATTCTTTGGTGTCATTGAAAGAGATGTTACACACGCTAAGATGGATACTTGGAAGAGCGAAGGGTGGACGGAAGCGCCAATCCAGATTAATCCAATGCAATCTTTTGTAGCTTTGAGTGATGAAGATGCAACGATAAGCGTTATGACAAAAGGGGTAAGAGAATATGAAGTGGTTGGTAATCAATATCAAGATCTTCAACTTACACTCTTTCGGACATATTCCTTTATGGGAAAAGAAGAGTTATTATATAGACCTGGAAGAGCTTCTGGAGAATCCATTGAAAAAACTCCAGATGCAGAATTATTAGGTGAAATCACTTGTGAGTTTGCAATTAATTATGAAGCAAAGAAATTTGATGATTTGAAGATTGCAAAACAAGCGAAAGCGTATTTAAGTCCAATGCAAATATTTGAACAAGTAGAATTTTTAAATAGTCGTATTCGTTTTATTCGAAATATACCAGAAGTGAAAACACTACCTACAAGAAAAGGATATTTTGAATTAGATAATAAAGATGTCGTTGTTAGTGCATGTAAAAAGAGTGAAAAAGAAAATGCTATGATATTACGTTGTTTTAATCCATATTTGAATAAAGAAATTGATATTACAAATATGGAGAAATATAGTGTAAGTGTAGCATTAGATGAAGTAAAACAGATAATGAAGAAAAAAAGCTTAAAACATTGTGAATTTGTTACCTTGCGAAAGGGGAGTGAAGAGTTTGATAATAAATGAAAAATTAATTGATTTTTATGGAAAATTTAAAAATAAAGAAGATGCCATCCATCAATTGATAACGATGGCAAAAATTGAAAATCGAATCAAAGATGTAACAATATTTTATGAGGCAGTTATGAAAAGAGAAGCCGAAGCTTCGACATCATTGGGATATTCTGTAGCTATACCGCATGGCCGTTGTGATGAAGTGAGTGAACCATTTGTAGCAATGGCAAAATTGAAGGAACCAATGATGTGGAACGATAAGGAAGTGCGTTTAATTTTCTTGATTGGTGTACCTAAATCATCTTCTGATAATTTGCATTTAAAGATTCTTGCAAATTTATCAAAACATTTGATTGATGATACATTTCGGGAAGTGTTATTAGAGACAGAAGATGTACAAGAAGTATTAAAATTATTTAGTGAATTTTAAAAGGAGGAAATATGAAAATTATAGGTGTTACAGCGTGTATTGCAGGAATTGCGCATACTTATATGGCACAAGCTGCAATTGAAAAAGAAGCAAAAAAACAAGGGCATGAGTGTAAGATTGAAACACAAGGGTCTATGGGAAATGAAAATGAATTAGAAGAACATGAAATTGAAGCGGCTGATGTGGTGATTATTGGCGCTGATATCAATGTTGAAGGAATTGAGCGTTTTGATGATAAAGTGGTTTATAAAACAACAGTTTCTGAATGTGTGTCAGAACCTGAAAAAGTAATTGCTGAAGCAATAAAATTAATAGGATAGAAAAAGGAGAAATGAAATGAAAAAGAGATTAGTAGAGATAAAAAATCATGCTATGACAGGAGTGTCTTACATGATTCCAACGGTAACCGTTGGTGGGATATTGTTCGCCTTAGCGATAGCATTTGGATCAAAAACAGAAACAGGGCTTGTTATTGAGGGTGAATTGTTAAACAATATCTATAGTTTAGGAGCAGCTGGAATGGCGATGATGGTACCTGTTTTAAGTGGATACATCGCATATTCAATCGCTGGTAGACCAGGGTTAGTACCAGGATTGGTTCTTGGATATGTTGCCAATAACCCTGTGGGTACAAATCAAGTGTCAACGGGTTTCTTAGGTGGCTTGTTGGTTGGTATTGCAGCAGGATATCTAGCGAAATGGATCAAAGGTTGGAAAGTTTCTAATTTTATTAAACCTTTGATGCCAATTATCATAATTCCATTAATTAGTGTTTTAGTAGTAGGAATGATCTATATTTATGTTATTGCAAATCCATTGGGATCAATGGTAACAGGACTTGAAACATGGTTAGCAGATTTAGAAACAGGAAGTGTTGTCGTATTGGCAATTGTAATTGGATGTATGATAGCCTTTGATATGGGTGGTCCATTCAATAAAATTGCATATACAACAGCAAGTGCTTTAATTGCTACAGGAAATGCAAGTTTAATGGGAATGGCAGGAGTTGCTATTTGTATTCCACCAATTGGTGTGGGAGTTGCCTCTTTAGTATTGCGAAATAAATTTACCAATGAAGAGCGTGAGACAGGAAAAGCAGGAATTATCATGGGTGCATGTGGTATAACGGAAGGAGCTATTCCCTTTGCTGCCACAGATCCATTACGCGTTATTCCATCGATTATGATTGGTTCATCTGTCGGAGCAATTATTGCTGGAATAGCAGGCGCAACAGATAATGCCCCATTAGGAGGATTACTTGTTTTACCTGTTGTTGGAAATCCTGTGATGTATGTAGTTGCGGTGGTTGCAGGAGTTGCAACAGTAGTGCTATTATTAGCAGTATTAAAGAAACCTATTTCTGAGAAAGAATAAAAATATGAAAGGAGGTATATATGAAAAATAGAACGATTTATATAATAAAAACATTACTTAATAATTCAGAAACATATATGCCTCTTTCATTCTTTTCAAATGAGTTAGGGGTTTCTGTGCGTACGATTCAAAATGATATGAAAGTTGTCAAAGAAGCTGTGTCAACGTATCATTTAACACTTGATAATAAAAGAGCATTGGGCTTTAAACTTGATGGAAACAGTGAAAACAAAGAACAATTACGGATGTTTTTAAAAATGTCGAGTGTGGATGGTTCAAGTAATGATTTTGTAGAGTTAAGAAGACAGAAAATTATTCAAATGTTACTTAGTGAAAATAAAAAAACTTCAATCAATGCATTAGCAGATCAGTTTTATGTTTCAAGAACCTCTATTGTAAAGGATATGAAACAGATTGAAGAATGGTTAGCAAATTATCGTATTAAAATATGTAAAACACATGATGGAACTTATGCATTGGGAAGTGAAAAAAATATTCGTCGAGCATTATCCGATATTGTGAAAAGAGCGATTGTTAATGAAAATATAGATTTTCACCAGTTGGATCATCAACGATTAAGTCTTTCGACATTGTATCGTTTAGAAGCATTATTTGAGAAAGCAGATATTATAAAAGTGGAAGATATTCTACATAATATAGAAAAAAAGATGCATCAGACATTTAATGATTTATCATATATTAATTTAATTACACATCTGTTGATTATGGTGACACGTTCTACGAAGGTAGAACATGTCACCACTGTGAAAAGTAATCATCAAGAGGATATTTCTAAGTATCATATGAATCTTGCTGAAGAACTTTTAAAACAGTTAAATCAAGCTTTTGATTTAACTTTAGGAGCAGAAGAATTGGATTATATCTATCAGCATTTAATGTGTACTGGTATCCAAAGTGGGATTGATCAAGAAGAATTAGAAGATTATATTAATTCCTTGGATAATGAAGGTGATGCTTTTGTAAAGTCTTTAATTGAAAGTGTTTCTGATAACTTACATTTAGATCTGACAAAGGATAAAGATTTATATTTAAATTTAAGAGCACATTGTATTCCGATGATAAAAAGAATTAAATATGGGAGTACACAAACGAATCTTTTACTGGAAGAAATTAGAGAGAAGTATGCAGCTCTTTTTGGTGTGGTACTTATTTCAATCCAAACCTTGGATAATGAATTATCCAAATTGATAAGTGATTCAGAAGTTGGTTATATAACAATTCATTTTCAATCAGCAATTGAACGTAATGTAGAAAGTAAACGAGCAATTATTGTCTGTCCTGAAGGAATTGGTTTTTCGCGTTTAATATATAATCGAATTAAACATTATATTCCTCTCTTAAAGATTGTTGATATTGTTCCTTTTAAAGATGTGGATATGTATGATATGACAAAAATTGATTTAGTCTTATCAACTGCTCAATTGGATTATATCGAAAAACCAGTAATTACGGTTTCTTCGTTTGCGGATTTACCAGATATCAAACGGATTAATAATTATTTGATCAAGCATTCGAATAAACATCCAATAACAGAAGCAAAACAATATTTTAAAGAAGGTTTTGTCTATATTGATAAGCAATTTAAAGATAAAAAGGAATTGCTTTCTTATTGTTGTGATAAATTATATGAAGTAGGTTATGTAAAAGCGGGATATAAACAGACTGTGTTGAATCGTGAATACTCGATGCCAACAGAAATTGGTCGCGGGATTGCTATTCCACATGGAGAAAAAGAGTATGTAAATGAATCGGTTGTTATGCTTCTTACTTTAAAGGAACCAATGTTGTGGAATAATACGAAAGTAGATTGTATTTTCTTTTTATGTTTAAAGTTTGAAAATGCGAAAAATAATAAGATGGCAATCAATAGTTTGTTTCAAATTATTGATAACGAAGATGTAATAGCGAAAATTCGTGAAACAAAGAATGAAAGTTCATTCTTTGAATTATTGAATACGATGTAAGAGAAAATCATATTTTGTGATTTTCTTTTTTCTTGAATTATTTTCTTGATTTTATGATACTATTAAAAATATAGAGGAGGCATATTATGAAAGTAATTTTAGTTAATGGAAGTCCAAAATCAAATGGCTGTACGTATACAGCACTAAAAGAAGTCTCCAAAGAACTTACAAAAGAGGGAATTGAGACAGAAGTATTTCAACTTGGGAATGAACCGATTATGGGCTGTATTGGGTGTCGTGTATGTAAACAGACAGGACGTTGTTTTAAAGAAGATTTGGTAAATGAATTTTTGGATAAGATAGATGATGCAGATGGTTTTGTATTTGGAACACCTGTTCACTATGCAGGAGCATCAGGGTCAATTACATCTTTTTTAGATCGTGTTTTCTATAGTGCAGGGAATCGTTTTGATTATAAACCAGGTGCTGCGATTGTAAGTTGTCGAAGAGGTGGAGCAACTGCAGCATTTGATCAGATGAATAAATATTTCACAATCAGCAATATGCCAATCGTATCATCTCAATATTGGAATATGGTACATGGAAACAGTCCTGAGGAAGTATTACAAGATTTGGAAGGATTACAAACTATGAGAACATTAGGAAAGAATATGGCATGGTTATTGAAGTGTATTGATAGTGGAAAAAAACAAAATGTAGCATATCCAGAAAAAGAAAAGATACAGAGAACGAACTTTGTTCGATAGGAGGAAAAGATGGAAACATTAGATGCTATTGTACAACGTCAGTCTTGTCGTTCATATAAAGAGAATCAAATAGATGAAGAACAATTAACGAAGCTTTTATATGCTGCAAATGCAGCACCAGTAGGAATGAAACGTTATGAGAATGTGAAAATTACAGTGATTCAAAATAAAGAAATTTTGAAGGATATTAATGATGCGTGTGAAAAAGTGTTTCAAAGGGGACAGAACGTTACTTATGATGCACCCACTTTGGTTTTAGTTTCAGTAAAAAAACCAGAAGATAAAGCAAATCCTTCAGCCCTTTGCAATGCAGCTTGTATGATTGAAAACATGGCAATTGCAGCAACTGATCTTGGTATTGGGAGTGTGTATCTATTAGGTTTGACAAGAGTTTTGATTGAGGATAAAGAATTTTGTGATAAACTTCTCATCCCAGAAGACTTTATACCAGCTTCTGCTATTGCCCTTGGGTATCCAGAAGCAACATTTGCAATGCGTGAAGCAACTTTAGAAAATTATAAAATTGATTATTTAAGATAAGATGTAAAAGAAACCTTGTTAATTGGAAACCAATAACAGGGTTTTATATTGTTTTAATAAGAAAATGAGAATGAAATGAGTTAATTTATAGGAACGTGATTTTCTTATAGGCTAGTGATATAATAAGAATGATGAAGGAGGGATCCATCATGAGCAGAAAAGTGATTGTTACAGTTTCAAGGGAATATGGTAGTGGAGGAAAGCGAATTGCTAAGGAATTAGCAAATAGGCTTAATATTCCTTACTACGACAAAGAAATTTTATCAGCTATGAGTAAAGAAAGCGGTATTGATGAAGAACTTCATGAGCAAATGGATAATCAAGTTTCACAGGATGATTATTACTTTAATTTAGGGGTAGCAAAATTTGTAGCACCCAGTTCCGTTTTAGGAGAACTTTCTTTACTTGAGCGAATATACCAAACACAAAAAAAGGTTATTTGTGATTTGTCGAAAAATTCTTGTGTGATTGTAGGACGTTGCTCAGATTATATATTGAGAGATGATCCAGATGTTATTCATGTCTATATACGCGCAAATATAGAAGATAAAAAATATCGAGCAATTCATAGTTATGGCGAAAATGAAAATGCAATTGAAAATACTCTGGCAGATATGGATAAACGTCGTGCAAATTATTACAATTATTTTACAAATCAAATTTGGGGGAAAATATCAAATTATGATTTAGTTTTAAATACTTCAAAGCTTGGAACCCAAGAAGCTGTAGATGTTATAGAAAAATTTGTTGAGGTACGGAAATAGGATGGATAAAAATTATCGTAAAATTATAATTATGCTTATTTGTTCAGTTGTTATTGTTAGTGTAACATTGTTGTTTAATCATTTTACATCATCACGGCATGGGAAAGTAATTAGAATAACAATTCTTGATGATAAACAAAAAGTCATTTTTGATGAAGATGTAGAAACATCAAAGAGTGAATTAAGTGAATTGTTGAAAGAATTGGATGGAAATAAGACAATCAAATTGAAATATGGCGGCGATGAATCAGGAATGAAAATTGTTGGTTTGGGAGAAGATAAACTGATTAATGAAAATGAAGCCCAAAAATTATATTGGCAGTATTCTTCTTCAAATAACGTACAATGTTTAGAAAACAAGGGATGTGGCCCCATTGAGAAAGTATTAATTGAAGATGGAGATGAATTTACATTTCAATTGCAATATCAAGAAAAATAAAACTAAGAAATTTCTTTCAACTATTTTTTTACAATGATATATATCATTGTTCAGACTGTTGACAAAAGAAGTCAATGGTCTTTTTTTATAACAAGGTATATGATACAATCTATTAGGCAGGAAATTTCTCTATTTTAGTCGATAAA
>NZ_JAQFIQ010000042.1 GCF_029504745.1 Breznakia sp. PF5-3
GTTAAAATATACTGAACCGCCGTATACGGAACCGTACGTACGGTGGTGTGAGAGGTCGGTAACTGAATTAATCAGTTACCTCCTACTCGATTGATAATTGCTTATGTGGAGAATATGTTATACTTATAAATGAGGTAACATCATGAAGCAAAAAGAGAAATACCAAGAAGATATAGAGACAATTTTATCACATCGATATGATCAAGGTTTTGATTACTTTACTACACCAGATAAACGTTTAATAAAAGGTGCTCCTTTCTCGGCAATGGAAAGTGCTTTATTTTTATTAGAGATAGGAATGGACCCTTCAAATGAAGTATTGACAGGGATAACTAATCTTTTCTTTGAGGCGTGGAAAGAAAATGGGCAATTCAAATTATATCCCAAAGGTGGTATTTATCCTTGTCAGACAATTCTTGCAGTAAATACACTTTGTTATTTAGGGTATGTCGATGATGATCGAGTAAAGCAAACCTTTGAGCATCTATTATCTATTCAATATGAAGATGGAGGTTGGAGATGCAATAAATTTTATTTTGGTAGAGGACCTGAAACAGAATGTTCAAATCCATTTCCAACGTTAATTGCTTTAGATAGCTTTCGCTTTCAAGAAGGGTTTAATAATCTTCAAGTACTTGATAAAGCAGTGGATTTTTTATTGGCACATTGGACGATAAAGAAACCCCTTGGTCCATGTCATTATGGAATGGGAAAACGCTTTATGCAGGTGGAATATCCATTTCGTAATTATAATATCTTTTTGTATGTCTATATTTTATCGTTTTATGATCGAGCAAAACAAGATTCAAGATTTTTAGAGGCTCTTACATACTTAGAATCTACTCTTCAAGATGGAAAAATTGTTGTAGAGAGAGTAGTCCCAAAACTTGCGAAAATGAATTTTTGTAAGAAGGGAGAGCCAAGCGAATTGGCAACAAAACGGTATCAAGAAATTTTAGATAATTTAAAAAAAGGATAATATCCTTTTTTTATGTCATTGGAAGATACATTGGTAACAATATTACCCTTTTTATAAATAAATAAGGTAATATTGAGTCGTAATCATAGTGATTGAATAGAAGAAGGATTTGTTTGAGGGCACAAATTATAGAGAGGATTAATGCTAAAGGAGAATAACAATGAAATCAAAATCACTACAGGAAGGTCAAACGATGCTATCAATTTGGAATGAAGATGATGAAATCATGGTTGTAACAGAAAATTCTATTGTTGATGGAGATATAAATACTTCAGAAAATTTACATGTAAAAGGAAAAGTGGAAGGGAATATTATTTCAAAGGAAAACGTGAAGATAAGCGAATTCTCGATTGTAAAAGGAAATGTCAGTGCTTCTATCATCCATTTGCATGAAGGGAATATTTTGGGAGATGTAAATGCACGATCAGAAATTTATATAGGGGAAGATGGTCATGTAAAAGGGGATGTAAATGCTGATTTGATTATTGTGAATGGCACCATTGAAGGAAATATGAATGGTGTAAAAGCAATTTTTGAAAAAGGTGCTATTGTTCATGGGGATATCAATGTAGAAATTGTGGAGCGTGCGAGTAGCAGAAATTAACTGGTATGACAGATGGAAAAGTGTAGTATACTAATTTTTTTTGTATTATAAATGATATTTATCTAGATTGTGTAAAGAAAGACAAGACGAACATATAACTTTTTGCTATACTGAAAGTATAGAGGTAAGTACAATGAGTGAAATACATACAATTGATGAATATATTGCACAATTCCCAAAATCACATCAAAAGCAAATGAAAGAGTTAAGAATGATTATAAAGCAGAATGCTCCAGAAGCTAGTGAAAAAATAAGTTGGGGAATGGCAACCTTTGTATTGCATAAAAATTTAATGCATTTTGCTGCCAATAAAAACCATATTGGGTTTTATCCTACACCAAGTGGGGTAGCACATTTTTTAGATGAACTTAAAGATTACAAGACAACGAAGGGTGGGATTCAATTTCCAATTGATAGACCATTACCTAAAGTTTTGATTGCAAAAATTGTTAAGTATCGAGTAGAAGAGAATAAAACATTACAAAAGAAATAAAAAATATAGCTAGTTTATAAGAGTTCATAATAATAAATATGGACTTTTTTTAAAAATCTAGATATAATCAAGAAAGTTATTATTGCAAATCGATAGTAACGAGCGCCAGGACAGTTTAACTGTTGACGAGGACAGTAGTTATCGAAATATTCGGCGGGTACTACTGCGGTTGAGTGAATCGTTAGAAATAATACAAAGGACAAGATAATAGGTCTTAAAAATTATTTCACCACCATGGAACCTTAAAAAGGTCTTTTTATAGTGGAGGTAAAATTAAATGTGTGGAATTGTAGGCTATGTAGGATCGAAGAAGATCTCAAATAGTGTTTTAATTGATGGCTTAAAGTCATTAGAGTATCGTGGATATGATTCAGCGGGAGTATCAATATTAGTAGAAGACAAAATAAAAATAGTGAAAACACGCGGGAAGGTTGCTGTATTGGAAGATAAACTTCAACAATATCAAATTCCATCATCAACGTTAGGTATTGCGCATACGCGATGGGCAACACATGGTGCCCCAAGTAAGAGTAATGCACACCCACATCATCATGGAAGTGTTACGTTGGTACATAATGGAATTATTGAAAATTATGATGTTATAAAAAAGGAGTTAGAAGTAAAAGGCTATGTTTTTGATTCTGAAACAGATAGTGAAATTGCAGCAGCGTATATTGATTATGCATATCAAAAAACGTTTGATAAAGTAGCAACCCTTATTTTAGCAAACAATAAATTTAAAGGTTCTTTTGCTTTTGGCATTTTATTTGATGATGATTTTGATACTCTTTATGCAATGCGTAGAAATTCACCTTTGATCATTGCAGTGGGGAAAGATGGGAATTATATTGCTAGTGATGTGCCAGCAATATTGAAGTATACTAAAAAGTATATCTTGTTAGGACAGGATGAAATTGCTGTCCTTCGTAAAGATGATTATAAATTTTATAATTTGCAAGCTAAAGAGGTTTGTCATGAAGTGTTAGAAGCAACGATGGATGTAGCAGATATTCAAAAAGATGGGTATGAGCATTTTATGTTGAAAGAAATTCATGAAGAGCCAAGAGCAGTAAAAGATACGATGGCAGCATATCTTCAAGATGATATTCAAGAATTGATACAGAGAATGCCTGATTTATCAAAATACAAAGAAATCCATATCGTGTCTTGTGGAAGTGCAATGTATGCAGGAATGATTGCAAAAACGTTGATTGAAAGTAAAGCTAGGGTGAGAGTAAATGTTGAAATTGCTAGCGAATATCGTTATAAAAATCCAATATTAGATGATGGTGTACTTGTTTTATTGGTCTCACAAAGTGGTGAAACAGCAGACACACTAGCTGCTTTGTTATTAGCAAAGGAACAAGGAATTGACACTTTTGCAATTGTGAATGTAGTAGGTAGTAGTATTGCAAGAGAAGCGAAATATGTTGCCTATACAAAAGCAGGGCCAGAAATTGCAGTTGCTACAACAAAGGCATATTGTACACAAGTAGCATTATTATCGTTAGTTGTATTAAACCTTAGTTATATTCATAAGCAAATAGATGAAGAAGAGGTAGCAAAGATTATAAAGGAGATCCACGAGTTACCATCTATTTTAGAATCGTTATTAAATGATTGTCAATATATACAAGCAGGAAAGATTATATCACGCTATGCGAATGTATTCTTCTTGGGTAGAGGGGTAGATTATGCAATTTCAATGGAAGGATCGTTGAAATTAAAGGAAATATCCTATATTCATAGCGAAGCATATGCAGCAGGAGAATTAAAGCATGGGACAATATCTTTGATTGAAAAAGGAACACCTGTAATTGCAATATGTACAGATGAATCTTTATATGAAAAAATGATTAGTAATATCAAAGAAGTGAAAGCGCGTGGAGCAAATGTAATACTGTTTGTTCGTGAAGATTTGAAAGTAAGTAAAGATTATTATGATTATCGAATTACGATTCCTAAGGTGGATACGTTGTTACAAGGAATCGTTACGGTTGTACCATTACAATTACTTGCTTATCAGGTTGCTAATTTAAGAGGGTGTGAGATTGATCAGCCAAGAAATTTAGCGAAATCAGTAACTGTCGAATAATGTAAATCAAATGAAAAACGACTATTATGGATAATGTTACATTATCAATTTAGTCGTTTTTATTTTTTCTATTATGAAGGTTATTTTTTAAACATTAACATAATTGAGTTTTACCGTTTCTACAAGATCTCTTATTTCACCAGAATATATATAATTTAATTCTTGAAAGTTTAAATAATCACTAGGTCTAATTAAAGATGGATCCTTAGTTAAGGATATGGCTTCACTTTGAATTAAAACTTCACTTACAAACTCTGAACAAAAATAATGGTGTTGTCTTTTTAAAGGGATGTTAAGTTTGCATAACAATAGGCCAATCACATTGAATTTGTATATATCAGCATGATCCATCATTTGTAATACCATGAGTTGTGCTTTTTCATATACTTCATCTTCTACATCTAATTTATATAGAGCACAAGGAATAAAGTCATTTTCTTTAAAGTATCCTTGTGATAATGGCTCAACTCTTAATCCTGCTGGAAGCGGAAGATGGATATACTTTCTTGCAAAGCTATACATAGGTTGTAAAGACTCATGAAAAGAGATGGAAATATGGGTGTATTTATCTGCTGTAGCAAGTTGAATTGTCTTTGAAACATAGGTATTTGATTTTGTTAATAATATATAGATTGATTTCATCTTAAAAAACCCCTCCTAAATGGAATCATATTTTGTTTTTCTAGTAATTACTCATAGATATATTCTATCATAGTTACTTAAAAAAAGTTATTAAAATTGTGTTGTTGTATTAAATTTAAAATAATATATTATTGACAATAATGTGTGTCGTACAGTATAATGTGATTGAGGTGGTACAATGACACAACAAGAACAATTTCAAAACTATATTATTGAAATGCGTAGGGGAAGTCTGACAATGGCTGTTTTGGGGTGTTTATATAAGTCACATTATGGTTATGCATTGCTACAAACATTGCAAGAAAAAGGAATCGATATAGAGGCCAATACTTTATATCCACTTTTACGTAGGTTAGAAAGCCAAGGGCTATTAATAAGTAATTGGGATACTAGTGAGAGTAGGCCAAGAAAATACTATTCTATTAGTGAAAAAGGAAAACAAGTATTTCATGAATTAGTATTGGAATGGAAAAAAATGCAAGCGAGTTTAGAATTGGTTTATAAGGAGATTTAAAATGGATAAGTTAATAAAAAGATATATTTACGATGTAATTCGTCGTTTACCAGAAAAAGAACAAGAAGAAGTATCACAAGAATTAGAAGCTAATATTTATGATATGCTTTCTGAAAATGCAAGTGAAGAAGAGGTTAAAGAGGTATTATACGAACTTGGTTCACCAGCAGAGTTAGCAGAGAAGTATCGACATAGTCCCAAATATTTAATATCACCTGCCATTTATGAAGAATATATAAAAGTATTAAAGTGGGTATTACCAGTGGTAGGTATTGTTTTTTTAGGGATAGGAGTAATTATTGGTGCTGTTGAATCGATTAGTGATGATGGTATGATTGCTATCAATTTATTTATAAAGAATCTCTTTACAAAGGGAATTTCAATGGGAATCTCTGCTACTTTACAAACGCTTGTATGGACGACAATTGGTTTTGTAATTGCAGAGCGTACAGGATACCGATCAAAATCAACAGGTGATTGGAAAATAGAAGATTTACCAGAACTAGAGAAAAATGCAAAACATCGTATTCCATTATCAGATATTATTGTAGAATTAGTACTTACTACAGTGTTTAGCATTCTTGCGATATTATTCTTTAGTGGGGCACTTCCTTTTGATACTCTGATTAAGATTGGAGATATGGAAACATCAAATATCTTCACCCAAGGATTCATGTATGCTTGCATACCTGCAACCGCCATCTTATGGTTATTTAATACAATTCCATGTATCGTTAAATTAAAAGAGCGTAGATGGACATTGTCGGTATTTATCACCTTACTTATTTCATATATTGTAAGTATCACTACTTTTTTGTTCGTTATAATGCAGCCGAAAATTTTCACTTCAGATTTCATTGTACTTGTTGCTAAACAAGAATGGGCCAATACAGGTCTTCTTAATTTTTTGAAAAGTCCAATTCAAAATCCAGTGACAATTCTTGTTCTTATAATTATTATTTTGGTTGGGATTGGCGAGTGTGGAATGGCAGCATATCGAATGCTTAGAAATAGAGAACATAAGAACAAATTTTAGATTGTTTCAAAAATGCCTGTTTAAAATAAAACAAGCATTTTTATTTTCTTCATAAAATCGATGTGTTTTGTAGTAAAATAGATACAGAGGTATGTTATGGAATATAAGTTGAAAGTTTTTTTTGGATCTATTATCTGTGTATTGCTCATTTATGTAATACTGTTTTTTAGTATTGAAATGAATGCATTTTCCAAAAATTTTTATAAACATACCAACAGTGATTTGAAGATTAGTGAATCCATAAATCTCAGTAAAACAGATTATAATAAAAGTATAGCAACATTGCTTGATTATTTGCATGGAGATCGTGATGATATTGATGTTGAAGTGATTTATAAAGGGGATGTCCAAGAGGCTTTTAATGAAAAAGAGGCAACTCATATGGTGGATGTCAGAAATCTGTATTTAGATGCTCGTACTATATGCTTCGCATCAATTATGGTTATTATCATATTAGGTGTAATTCTTTACTATGATCGAAAAAGTGAATTTTTAGAGGTTATGAGTGCAAGTTTTATTAGAGTGTCTTTCATTTTCGTATTTTTATTGGCTTTTTTACTTTTGTATGCGTGTATTGATTTTACTGATTTTTGGACACGGTTTCACAAGTTGTTTTTCACAAATGATTTATGGTTATTAAATCCTAGAACAGATTTGATGATTCGTTTATTACCACAAGATCTATTCTTTTCTTTGGTAATTCGAATTGTAGCTCTGTTTACAGGGATATATATGATATTTTTAGGATTTAGTATTTGGTATACTAAGAAGCGAAAAAAACTTTTTGAAGTATTGTTTTCATAAGAAAAGAAGCGTATTATATATAAAATAAATAAGGGGGAATCTATATGGATATCAAAATTACTCGTGCAACAACATTAAAAGAAAAACCAGACCAAAATAAATTGGGGTTTGGTACGTATTTTACAGATCATATGTTTGTTATGGATTATGAAGAAGGAAAAGGTTGGCATAATGCGCAAATAGTTCCTTATGGACCAATTTGCATGGATCCAGCTAGTATGGTGTTGCATTATGCACAAGAGACGTTTGAAGGATTGAAAGCATATCGTAACAAAGATAATATTTTGATATTTCGTCCGGATATGAATGCCAAGCGAATGATCCGATCAAATCAAAGATTATGTATGGCTGAAATTCCTGAAGCTATGTTTGTAGAGGCAGTAGAAGCGATTGTAAAATATGAGCAAGATTGGATTCCCGAAAAGGAAGGAACTTCTTTATATATTCGTCCTTTTTGTTTTGCTAGTGAAGCAGGTGTGGGTGTTCATCCAGCACGAGCTTATAAATTTATAATTATTTTAAGTCCTGTTGGGGCATATTATCCAGAAGGGGTAAATCCAGTTAAAATTTATGTCGAAGATGAATATGTTCGTGCAGTCGCTGGAGGAACAGGATTTGCGAAATGTGGAGGAAATTATGCAGCTAGTATTGCAGCACAGGTAAAAGCAGAAAAGCTTGGTTATACACAAGTATTATGGTTAGATGGTGTACATCGTAAATATGTAGAAGAAGTTGGAACAATGAATGTAATGTTCTTGATAGATGATGAAATTGTTACTGCACCATTGGAAGGAAGTGTCCTTCCTGGGGTTACAAGAGATTCTTGTATCCAAATCTTAAAAGACTGGGGATATCGTGTAAAAGAGATAAACCTAGCAATTGAAGATTTAATGGAATATGCACAAAATGGAAGGTTGAAAGAAGCTTTTGGGACAGGAACTGCAGCTGTGATATCACCAATTGGAGAATTAAACTATAAAGGAAATGCTCAAATCATAAATGATTTTAAAACGGGTGGATTAACACAACGTTTGTACGATGAATTAACTGGAATTCAATGGGGGCTAAAGGCAGATCCTTATCATTGGGTAAAAATTTTAAAATGAGAAAGATAATTTTAGCGAGCAATTCACCACGGAGAAAAGAATTGCTTGAAAGTGTTCATATTCCTTTTGAGATCATTGGTTCTGATGTTGAAGAAGTATTTGATAAAACATTATCAATTGAAAAAGCACTTGAACAGGTTGCTTTATCAAAGGCTAAGAAAATTGCTGAAGCAAATTCTGATGCAATTGTAATTGGAGCAGATACAATTGTTTATCATCATGGAACCATCTTAGGAAAGCCAAAATCGCTTGAAGATGCTTATGATACTTTGAAAAAACTTAGTGGAGATGTGCATCAAGTGATCACTGGCGTCGCACTTTGTTTTCAAGGGGAGGTAGAATTGTTTCACAGTGTTAGTGAAGTTTGTTTCTATACGTTATCTGATGAGGATATAAAAACATATTTGACACTTGAGCCGCCGTTGGATAAGGCAGGATCATATGGAATTCAAGGAATGGGTAAATATTTTGTGAAAGAACTACATGGTGATTATTTTAATATTGTTGGATTGCCAGTAGCTGAACTTTATCAAAGACTAAAGAAGTATGTGTAAACATATTTCTTTTTTGTTTTTAAAAGTTCATAAAATCAATTTAATTATGGTAATAGATTGGATATAATAGATAAGAAAGGTATGGGTGGAATATGAAAGTTTTAGCTACCGATTATGATGGTACTTTAAAAGTTGATGGAGAAATATCTGCTGAAAATAAAATAGCTCTTCAACGTTGGCGAAACGCTGGGAATGCATTTGGTATTGTTACAGGGAGAAGTACGACAACGATTATGGATGAGATTAAAAAAAATAAGTTGGATGTTGATTTTTTGATTTGTAATAACGGAGGGGTTATTTTAGATAAAGATTATAATATCTTAAAACTATCATTGATTGATTTTAGTGAGGCTGAGAAGATCCTTGCTTATTTAGAGACTTATGATTGTAGTGCTTATGTATTAAATGATGGTATTCATCGTGCGAAGAAAGTTTTGAAAGAGCACCACGATGATCTTCACAATGCCCCTTCTACGGTAAGTGTGGAAACGATTTTAAAGCAACAAAAAATTGCTCAAATTGTAGTAGGATTTGAAAACCAAGCGGAAGCAAATGCTTTGGCATTTGCTTTGAATGATGAATTTGGGGATGCAATTGAAGCGTTTGCGAATGTAAATTGTGTGGATGTGGTTCCTAAAGGTGTGAGTAAAGCTGAGGGAATCGCGTTTGTAGCAAAACGTGATGGATTAAATAAAAAAGCAATTTATACAATTGGTGATTCATATAATGATATTTGTATGTTGGAAGCTTTTACAGGAGCGACATTGGAGCATGCACAAGCGGATATCAAAGGGTTGGTTGATTATGTTGTAAAAGATGTTGCTACTTATTTGCAGATTGTGGATAGTCTTTAAATAAGTGCTTGTTTTATGCTATAATTAGACAAGAAAAAGGAGCTTCTTATGCTGAGTTATTTAACCTTGAGTAATTTGATTTCATTATTGAAATTAATTCTTGATATTGGTGTTGTTTCAATCGTTATCTATTATTGTCTTAAGATTATAAAAAATAATACACGAACGATTCAGATTGCCAAAGGGATTATCTTTGTTTTTTTGATTAATTGGATAGCCCAAACATTAGAATTAAGAACAATTGAGTTTTTAACTACACAATTTTTAAATTGGGGGTTCTTAGCTGTTTTTATTATATTTCAGCCAGAGTTGCGATCTTTATTGGAAAAGCTTGGACGTACAACGGTGTTTTCCAGTCTTTCTAGCTTAGATGAAGATCAAAGACAACAATTGGTAGATGAGTTGGTAAAAACTTGTATTACGCTTTCTAAAAGCCGTACAGGGGCTTTGATTTCACTTGAGCAAACCAATTCTTTAGAAGATTATATTCGTACTGGTACGATCATGAATAGTGATGTGACAGCCGAGTTATTATGTTCTATTTTTGTACCAGGAACACCCTTACATGATGGTGCTGTAATTATACGGGGAAATAAAATTGCTTGTGCAAGTGCATATTTTCCACCAACAGTTAAAGAATTTCCTTCCAATTATGGTGCGCGTCATCGTGCAGCGGTGGGAATCAGTGAAATTACAGATTGTGTAACAATCGTTGTTTCAGAGGAAACGGGGAATATTTCGATTGCCCAAGAGGGTAAATTAACCGTTATGAACGCAGATGAATTGCGTGTTTTCTTATTGAATATTGTTCGCTCAGCAGATGAGAGTGAAAGTGAAGATGCTTCTGATTTTAAAAAGGAAACCATTGCTCCATTAAATGAAGAAAAACCAAGCGAAGAAAAAAAGAAAAAACGCAAAACAAAACATCGAGAAAAAATAAAAGCAGATGCAATCGTTATAAATAAGACGAAAAGTACTCCCAAAAAAGGAGGTAAGAATGATGCTGAAAAATAAAAAAAGAAACAATCATGAAAATAAAAGTGAGCTAGGACAAAGCTTTGCACAAACTTCAGAATCATTCAAGAAGACATATAGTAATTTAGAAAATATGCTGGCAAGAGCTTTCCGTTTTATTTCCAATTGGATTGATCGAATTTTATTCAATAAGAGGTATGGAAAATTAGTTGCAATAAGTCTTGCTACGATTTTCTGTGTGATTGTAAATAGTGGAGCAGAAGGAAATATCTTCACAAACAATTTGAAATCAGCTGTTGAACTGGAAGATGTTCAAGTAATAAGTAATATTAGTGATAGTACTTATGAAGTGAGTGATCTTCCAGAAACAGTAGATGTTACCGTTACCGGAGATACAAGCGATGTACAAAGCGTTGCACAACAGAAAAGCAATTATCAAATATTAGCGAATCTGAAAGATTTAGGGGAAGGAACACATGAAGTAGAGTTGGAACCAGTTAATTTTTCTAGCAAACTTGATGTTTCGATTAAACCTAGTATCGTAGTTGTGAACGTGAAGAAAAAGATAACAAGAAGTTATACTTTAGGTTATGATTATATTAATACGAATAATATGGATAATATTTATTCGTTGTCAAAACCTGAGTTTGATCAAAATGAGGTAATTGTTCGTGCTAGTGAAGATCGTATGAGTGAAATCGCTTATGTGAAAGCACTAATTGATGTATCTGATAAAAAGGCTGATTTCGAACAAGAAGCTATGATTGTGGCGTATGATCAAAATGGTGAAAAATTGGATGTGGATATTTTACCAGAAACCGTAAATGTTAAAGTAGGGGTTAGTTCGCCAAATAAAGAAGTACCAATCAAAGTAGAATTTACAGGTAGCCTTCCTGAGGGTAGAGCGATTGAATCTTATACGTTAGACCGTAAGAAGATTAGATTGTTTGGTTCCCAAGATGTATTGGATGAAATAAAAGATGTTACAATCCATGTACCTTTAACAAAAATAACTGAGGATATTGATGCTAAAAGCATTACAGTACCATTAAAATTACCAAATGGTACAGCAGTAAAAGGCGATAGTGTTACGGTGAAAGTGGATTTCAAATTAGGAAAAGCCGTTAGCAAAACATTTACTGATATTCCTATAAAATTTGAAAATTGGAATGATGGAATATCTTTAATGAATGATGAAAAAATAGTAACTACAGTAGAAGTTAGTGGTACTAAAAAAACAGTAGAGAATCTAAAGGCAACGAATATTATAGTTGTTGCCGATATGAGCGAGTATTCTTTCGCAGGTGTATATGAAGTAGTATTGACAGTTCAAAATAAAAATGATTTGATAAAGTATAGTTTAAAAAATATAGAAATCGAACTAGTTGAAGCAAAAGTAATTGAAAAGGAGTAGTGTTGGACATGGGGAAATATTTTGGAACAGATGGAGCTCGTGGAAGAGCAAATGACAAATTAACATTAGATATGGCAGTAAAGATTGGAAAGTATATTGGATATTATTTTGGCAGAAAAAAACATGCAAAAATTGTAATTGGAAAAGATACTCGATTATCTAGTGATATGTTTGAAATGGCAATTTCTGCAGGTGCAGTAAGCACGGGAGCAAATGTATATTTAGTTGATGTATGTCCAACGCCATGTATATCTTATTTAATTCAAAAAGAAAAATTCGATTGTGGTGTGATGATTAGTGCATCGCACAATCCTTATTATGATAATGGAATTAAACTGTTTAATAGTCAAGGGAAAAAGATGGATGCAGATATTGAAGCATTGATTGAACAGTATATAGATGATGAAATTGATATCACATATGCGGATGGAGAGAATATCGGAAAAGTGATCGATTTTTCAGATGGTCTTGTACTTTATGAATCAAGATTGAAAAGTGTTCTTGCTACTGATTTATCAGGAATGTCGATTGCTTTAGACCTTGCAAACGGTAGTGCAACTTCTTGTGCAGTAAATATTTTTACGGATTTGGGAGTTTCATCTAAAGTTTTACATTCTCAACCCAATGGAATAAATATCAATTATCATTGTGGATCTACACATCCAGAAGATTTACAAGAATTGATGCGTGAAGGTAATTATGATGTTGGATTTGCCTTTGATGGTGATGCGGATCGTTTGATTGCAGTAAATGAAGATGGAGAATTGTTTGATGGAGATCATATTTTGTATGTATGTTCAAAATATTTAAGAGATCGTGGATTGCTAAAAGACAATATGGTTGTTACAACGGTTATGGCAAATCTAGGATTATATAAAGCTCTTGAAAAAGAAGCGATTGATTATAAACAAACAGCAGTTGGAGATAAATATGTATTTGAAGAAATGGAAGCAAATGATTATATTTTAGGTGGAGAACAATCAGGGCATATTATCTTTAAACGTCATGCGATTACTGGAGATGGTTTGTTAAGTGCTTTAATGTTACTTGAAATTATGAAGAGTGAAAGAAAGTCATTAAAACAGTTAAGTGAAGAGTTGTTTATCTATCCACAACTGTTAATTAATGTACCAGTAAAAAACAAAGAAAAAGCATTACACGATGATGAATTATTAAAATTAGTGGATGAAGTGGCAGTAGAACTTGCAAGCGAAGGACGTATCCTTGTAAGACCAAGTGGTACAGAGCCATTAATTAGAGTTATGGTGGAGGCAAAAACCGATGCTTTGTGTGAGCGTCATGTGAATCATGTAGTAGAATTTATTAAATCAAAAGGACTATAAAAAAGTCCTTTTTTGTATCACATAATTTTGGTACAATAGGACTATAAGAGGTGACTCGTATGAAAAAAGTAATTTGTGTAGTAGAAGATGAAAAAGATTTAAATGAGCTAGTAAAAAGATATTTGGAAAAAGAAGGCTATGAAGTACGTTCTTATCTAACGTATGATTCTGCATATGCACACATCAATGATGATGATGTGCATCTTTGGATTTTGGATATCATGTTAGATAATAAAAGTGGATTTGATTTGATTGAAGAAATTCGTAGTCAAGGAAGTGAAATCCCAGTCATTTTTATGAGTGCAAGGGACAAAGAATTTGACCGTATTATTGGTCTTGAAAAGGGGAGTGATGATTACATCACAAAACCTTTCTCACCAAAAGAACTAGTTCTTAGGGTAAATAATCTAATGAAGCGTGCATATAAAGAATCAAGTCGAATTCAGATAGATGGATATGAACTTGATGAAGTACAAAGAAAAGTCTTTGAAGAGAATCATGAAATTGATTTAACAACTAAAGAATTTGATCTATTGATGATGTTTATTCGAAATAAAGGAATCGCTTTTTCAAGAGAAATGATTTTGGAAAATGTGTGGGAAGATAATTATTTTGGAAGTGATCGAGTGGTGGATGATACCTTACGTCGATTGAGGAAAAAACTTCCTAATTTGAACATTCATACAATTTATGGATTTGGGTATCGTTTAGGATAATGCCAAAGTCTAGGTTATGGGTAAAGAATTTATCTTTATCCCAACAATTATTTGTATTAATTGTAAGTTTTATTTCCTTTTTTGCCATATTTTTCTTTATTTTTATCAATAGTAATGTAAATCGTTATACCGAAGAACAGATGTTTATTCAGTTGCGTGAAGTACAAAACAATCTTACTTATTTTTATGGGTTAGATGTTAATATTAATGAATTATCACAAGGTGATTATCGCTTTGTGGATACATATTTTTTTGAAAAAGAAGCAGATACGTTTACCGTAATTAGTAATTCTAATGATTTGCAAGAAGGTAGTGGTATCTATACGGATATTTATAAGAATATTCAAGTGTTATCTGCTATTAGTGAGGGACCAGTAGGAACATTTTATAAAAATGTAAGTATTGATTATTCTTTTTCTAGTAAAAAATATACATATTACAGTATTAAGTTTTTAGATGATGATGTAATTATGGTCAGTATGCTAGACAATGATTATATGGAAGAGTTCAAATCAACATTTGTTGGAAATGTGATGGATATTACAATTTTTGTTGTTGGATTATTCTTTGTAATTATGATGTTGTGGGTAAGTAATATTATTCGACCACTGAATCAGATTAAAAACTATATTGAAAAGGTAAAAGTTGGAAAAGATGCGAAAATCAATGTTCATCGTAGAGATGAAATAGGTGAAGTGGCTACAGCCTTGGTTAGTATGCGTGAGGAGTTGACGCGCCAAGAAAGTACAAAAGAAGAGATGATCCATAATATTTCGCATGATTTAAAAACACCGATTGCAACTATCAAGTCATATGGGGAAAGTATCAAAGATGGAATTTATCCTTATGACACATTGGAAAAAAGTGTAGATGTTATCATTGATAATGCAAATCGTTTGGAGAAAAAGGTACATAGTTTATTGTTTATGAACCGTGTAGAATATATATTGAGTCAAGATAATGAAGAGGTATATTGTGATATGAAAGAAGTTGTATCAACAGTAGTGTTAAATACGAAGGTGATACGACCAGAGATTGAAATTGAAACCAACCTAACAACCTCTCTATTTAGAGGTAATGATGAGGCATGGCGTGTATGTGTTGAGAATATTTTGGAAAATGCTTTACGATATGCGAAATCACAAATTGTTATTACGTTAGATGAAGATCAATTATGTATTTATAATGATGGACCTCAAATTGAAGAAGAGCGTTTAAAAGTATTGTTTAAACCTTATGAAAAAGGAGAGGGAGGACAATTTGGCCTTGGGCTTTCAATTGTAAGTAAAGTTGTACAGGCAAGTCATTATCAAATTGTTGCTGAAAACGTAGAAACAGAAGGGGTTATTTTCAAGATTATGAAATAATCACTTGTGGGGAGGTATGTATGGAAAATAAAGAAATTACATTAGAGTTATTAAAAGAACTCATCAGAAATAAAAATGTGACGGAGTTACGTCGACTTTTTAGTGAATATAATATTGTTGATATGAGTGAATTGGTAGAAGAGTTAACGACTCAAGAAACATTATTTATATTTAAAACATTGAAAAAAAATGTTACAAGTGAAATATTTTCCTATCTTCCCTATGATAAACAAGAAACTTTGATTGAAGTATTTACAGGTCCTGAAATTCAGGCGATGCTTGATAATTTATATAGTGATGATATTGTTGATTTCATGGAAGAAATGCCAGCGAATATTGTAAAGCGAATTCTTCAAAATGTGAAGCCAGCGAGAAGAGCAGAAATTAATAAATTATTAAACTATGCAGAAGATTCTTGTGGTTCTATCATGAATACAAATTATATTACCTTAAAGCGTAATGAAACTGTTGCACAATCAATTATTCGTTTAAAACAATTAAAAAATATTGACCGTGCTTTGGGATATGCATATATTACTGATAATAAAAGAGAGCTGATTGGATCCATGTCTTTAAAACGTTTGCTCTATGAGAATGAAGAAGCGAAAATAGATGACATCATGGATACGGATATAGTTTATGTACATACCAATGATGATCAAGAAAAAGCAGCACAGTTGATTCAAAAGTATGATATATCTACAATTGCAGTTGTAAATGATGAAGGTAAGATTGCAGGGGCAATTACATATGATGATATTATTGATGTTATTCAAGAAGAGGCAACGGAAGATATTCATAAAATGAGTGCGATAACACCAACGGATAAGCCATACTTGGAAACAGGGGTATTATCAATGTATAAACATCGTATCGTATGGTTATTGGTGCTGATGATAGGTGCAACCTTTACGGGAAATGTTCTTTTGATTTTTGAAGATCGCTTGCAAGGTATTGCATATCTATCAGTATTTATACCGATGTTGATGGATGCAGCAGGAAATGCTGGAAATCAAGCAAGCACGATGATTACTCGTGCATTAGCATTGGGTGAATTAAAGATTAGTGATATCTTTAAAGTATGGTTTAAAGAGTTTAGGGTTGCGATTTTATGTGGAATAACTATGGGAATTGTGAACTTCTTCAGGGTTCTTGTTTTCATGGGTATGGTTGATGTACAGACGTCAATGGTAGTTTCTGTTGCTGTTATGTGTACAGTTATGGTTGCGAAACTTATTGGATGTACATTACCGATGATTGCTGTGAAGCTAGGCTTTGATCCTGCGGTGATGGCTGGACCATTAATTACAACGATTGTGGATGTTGTAGCATTGCTTATTTACTTAGGGTTAGCTAGTTTCTTCTTATTATAAGGGAGGTCTTAATATGATAAAGGATGAAAATTTAAAACTATCAATATTAGCGACAATTGGGAAAGGTGAGCAAGATGAAATAACACTGGAAGATTTAAAGTCTTTGGAAGTGTTATCTTGCCGAAGCAGAGAAATTTATGAATTGGATGGATTGGAAAAGTGTCACAATTTAAAAGTTTTGGATCTATCTTCAAATAGTATTGAAAAAATTGATCCTATTCGTAATTTGCATCATATTGAACGTTTGGATTTATCCAAAAATGCACTACGAAGTATTGCACCAATAAAAGATTTTGAAAATTTAAAGAAATTAAATTTATCTCATAATGAAGTGTTTCCTTTAAATCTTAAATATTTAAAAGATTTGGATAGTTTGGAAGAGTTGAATATTAACCGAACGTATATTTCACATATAGATAAATTAGTAAAACTAGAAAAGTTGAAAGTTCTTCATGGTGGGGTGCGTACAGAGGGATTTGATTTAAGTGTTTTTGAAGATTTAATAAATTTAGAAGAGTTACATTTACCAAAACTTTGGTTATATGATATTTCTGTAATTAAGAATCTTAAAAATCTTAGAGTATTGGATTTATCAGGAAATTTATTTAGTGACACTACAGTATTAAATAATTTCACGAAATTAGAGAAATTGGATTTGTCAAATAATCCATATATGCATGATTTAGATTTTTTGATACATTTACCAAAATTAAGAGTATTAAATTTATCTTATTGTAAGATTTCAGATATTAGTTTAGTAGCAAATTTACATGAACTAGAGGATTTGCGTTTATTATATTGTGGAGTTCAAGATTTTTCACCTTTACAGATGAAAACCAAAATGCGTAAATTGGATTTGGGATGTAATAAGATTACGGATCCATATTTCTTGCAAAATATGAAAGAATTGACATACTTAAAGTTAGATCGTACACAATTGCGAAATGTTGATTTTATTGCTAATTTTAAACACTTGGAAGAGTGTAACTTGCATAATAATATGATAGCGGATATTACAGCTCTCAATGCTTGTCATGAGCTTGTAGTGCTAGATTTAAGCAACAATAAGATACATGATATACATTCTTTATCATCACTTACAAACTTGCATAGTCTAATTCTAGCAAACAATCAGATTATTGATATAACACCACTATGTAATATGACAAACTTAAATACTTTGGATTTATATAATAATATCATTACAGATATTTCATCATTATCAAAGTTAGTGAATTTAACTTATTTAAGATTAGATCATAATGGTGTAAATGATTTAGAACCATTATCTAAGTTAACTCATTTAAAAGGTTTAACATTAAAAGCAAACTATATTATTGAATTGGATCCAATTCTTAATATGAAAGACCTACATGAATTGCGTCTTGATGATAATCCAATTGCGGATATTAGTTTATTAGAGAAAATGAAATATTATGATAAATTTACATACTAGGGGGAATACGATGATTAAAGCAGTAATTTTTGATATGGATGGGGTAATTGTGGATACTGAGCATTACTATATGGATGTAATGCGTAAATATTTAGATGAAGTAGAAGCTGATTATACAGAAGAATTGTTGATTTCATTTGTTGGATCTAGTGATCCAATAATTACTAGGCAATTAGATGAAATTTTACAACCCAAATTAAGTGGAAAAGAATTTGTGAAAAGAGTAGTAGAGGATTCGAAGAAAAATCCAGTTCCATACAAAGAATTAAAAATGCCTGGATTGTATGAAACATTAACCCATTTTAAAAGTAGAGGATATAAAATAGGATTAGCATCTTCTAGTCCACGTAAGAACATTGAAACCGTATTACATGATTTAGAGATTACAACGTTCTTTGATACAACATCAAGTGGACATGAGTATCAAGAGAGTAAACCAAATCCAGAAATTTATCTAGATACTTTAAAGAAGTTAGATGTTCAACCAGAAGAATGTTTAGTGATAGAGGACTCTGAACTTGGCATTGCTGCTGCAAAGGCAGCAGGGATTTATGTTGCAGCTATTCGTGATCAACATTATGGAATGCAACAAGACCATGCAGATATCATTATTGAGGGATTACCAGATTCAATTGATGTAATTTCGAATTTAGAGAGGAGCAATTAATATGAAACATATTATTATTGTCAATGATATGAATTGTGAGAAGTGTGTAGAAAAAATATCAGAAGCATTAAGTGAAGAAGGAATTGCGTTTGATATTAATTTAGAACAGAAAGCAGTAAGTATTTATGAACGTGGGGATGCGGTTCGTAAAGCTAGTATGATTATTAGTGAATTAGGCTACCATATTGCATAATTATAAGAAAAAATAAGATTAGTAAAATCATTGTAGAGTGAATTTATTAATCTTTTTATTTTGTGAATATAATGAAGATTATTTATTTCTTATTTTTGTGTTTATAATAAACTCTGGAATCATATTTTGTGCTTGTCAAAAGTGTCTTACCATGGTATTATTATATGGCGATATGCACGGTATGGAGTAGTACTCAAGAGGCTGAAGAGGTGCCCCTGCTAAGGGTATAGGTCGGGTAACTGGCGCGAGAGTTCAAATCTCTCCTACTCCGCCATTTTTAAAATATAAGCGAGCGTAGTTTAATGGTAGAACACGACCTTGCCAAGGTCGATACGGGAGTTCGATTCTCCTCGCTCGCTCCAATTCGAATTAAGTCGAACTTTTAATTTTTAAAATAGGTGATACTTTCAAAGAAAGACAACCCACTGGTATTTAACCAGTGGGTTTTTTTGGTGTGCTAGGCATGGCATATATCTAGTGGTGAAAGTCCACTGTGGGGGGTGTAGTCGCTAACCCGTAGCCGAAGACAAGGGTGTCCA
>NZ_JAQFIQ010000043.1 GCF_029504745.1 Breznakia sp. PF5-3
ATTTAAAACAAAATAAAAGCTTGGCTGCAAAAGCATAACCAAGCTGTATATAAATTTTATTTATTTCATCTGTCTACTTGACAGGGGTAACATCAAAAGGTCGACTTTTTTGTTATGCTTTTTTATGTTGGGTAACAATTTTAATTGTTTGAATAATTACTAATAGGGCGAAAAAGCTAAACGCAGAAATTAATATATTTTTAGTAATAACTCCAGATGCTATTACAACAAAACCATCTAAGAATAATAGAATATTGGAAAGTTTTAACTTTTTAAAGAAATATTGAATCAGTAAAGCGATAACATCTGTACCACCAGTTGCACAATCATGATTCAAGGCAATTCCAATCGCACTTCCTACCAAGAGGCCTCCTACTATAGCGGAGATACTTAGTTGAAGTAATGGAATGTGTGCTAATCCTTCAGTTATATTAATAGATGGAATGAGTGACATACAAATAGGTGTAGCAATGGTAATATATAGTGTTTTTATACCAAAGCTTTTTCCTAATAAAACGGTAGCCATGATTAACAATGGGACGGATATTGCTAAAGTCATGTAAGAAATAGGAATGTTGGTGATAGTGGAAAAGATGATGGATAATCCAGTGATTCCTCCAGGTGCTAATCCAGTACTCTTGAAAATCATATTAACTGCGAGAGCGGTTAATATGGATGAGATAGTAATCCAAAAATAGTCTAGAATAATTCTTTTATACTTCATATTGTCTCCCCTTTTAAAAGAACTCTCTGCGGAGAGTTCTTTATTCCAAATTGTATTTTTTTGCGGCATCATCAATTGCCTTACGACATTTTTTGTATCCAGCAGTAATTCCATCAGGATCTTTAAAGATAGCACTAGATAATACAATCACATCAGGATTGCATGCAATCAGTGGATCCATGTTATCGCTACGTAATCCACCATCGATTGATAGTTCACATTCTGGATTCTTTTCATCAATTAGTTTACGTGCACGTTTTACTAAATCAATGGCACTTTTTCTCCAGCCCCAATTATCTTTACCATCGGTTTCGTCAACACCATGAGTTACGATGTGCAAACGATCAATGTCATAAATTGATTCTTCTACAAAACACAGTGGAGTATAACAGCCTACGGTTAAACCAAACTTTATCTTTCTCTCTCGACACCAATTTATAATGTAGGCTAGTTGTGCTCCAATGAAATGCTCAGCAGGTAAGATTAGCATATTTGCCCCTGCTTCATCAATTTGTTCAATGAACATTTTATCCATACTTACGGTATAGATATGGCATTCAATTGGTTTATCTGTTTCAGGACGAATCCCAGCAATTACTTGATGACCACCCATCAATTTCATATTCTGTAAATCGTGCATATCAGCTGCATCTGCATGAATATAATCCACACCAGCATCACTTACTTCTTTTACTAAATCTGCGATTCTACCATAGTTTACGTGTGCTAAACCAGCTGCAATTTTTATATGTTTCATATTTGTCCTCCGTCTTTAAGCACCTTCATTTTACGTTATTGCAAATGATTAATCAATAATCTAGGAGGATAGATAATAGCCACAATATTGAGGTAATTCTTAAACATTATCATAAGAAAATTACCACAAGATAATGGTAGGAAATACCTACTTCAAAAGATAGTATCAAAGTCATAAATTCTATATTATATAGATGAGTACGTAAAGGAGAAAAATTATGTTTAAACGATTTAAAAAAGAAAAGATATCACTTATGAGTGTTGGAGAAGGGAAAGTGATTGATATAAGTGATGTGAAAGATGAAGTGTTTTCACAGAAAATGTTGGGTGAAGGATTTGCTATTGAAGTTGAAGGGGATACATTTTATGCTCCTATCGATGCAACTGTATCTATGGTGTTTCCAAGTATGCATGCTGTGGGGCTTAAAGGAAGTGATGGATTTGAAGTTTTGATTCATATTGGTATTGATACTGTAAATGAGAATGGAGAAGGATTTACATCTTTTGTGGAGATGAATGATGAAGTAAAAAAAGGAGAAAAATTGGTTACAATTAATCGTGAAGCGCTTTTGAAAAAGGGCTATGATTTAACTACGGTTATTGTTTTCACAAATCCAGATGCTTATTCATCTTTTGAAGTAGAAGTAGGAAAGAAGGTCGTATTAAATGATGTGGTGGCATCTTATATCAAATAGAAGATTATATATTCAACAATCAAATATTTATGATGATAATCATTGAGATGTTATAATTTAAGAATACATAGAAGACTTAAATTAAGTAGGAGGACATCCGATGAGCACAGTTTTAATTACAGGAACAACAAGTGGCATAGGTTATGAATTGGCAAAGATATTTGCTCAACAGAAACAGCATTTGATTTTGGTTTCTAGAAATCAAGAAAAATTAGAAAAGCAAAAACAAGAGCTTGAAAAAAATTATGATATAAAAGTATCGATTTATGCTTTTGATTTGGCTCTTCCGTTGGCTGCAAAGCAGGTGTATGAAGTGGTTAAAGAGGATGTTGATATCTTAATTAATAATGCTGGCTTTTATGAATATGGTAAGTTTCATGAAGAGAACTTAGAAAAAGAAATGGAAATGATTCAATTACATAATATGTTTCTTACAGAGCTTACAGGGCTTTATGTGAAAGCAATGGTAAAGCGAAGGAGTGGGAAAATATTAAATATTGCTTCTGCGGCGGCTTTTGCAGCATTGCCATATGGGGCAGTGTATGGTGCTACCAAAGCATATGTTTTGTCGTATTCTAAAGCTTTGCATTTGGAGCTTAAACCATATGGGGTAACAGTTTGTTCGCTTTGTCCTGGAGCTACCCAAACAGAGTTTGCAAGAAAGTCAGATATTGAATCCACACCATTGTTTACAAGGTTTGTCATGAATGCAGAAGATGTTGCTAAAGTGGCATATAAGGGATTGATGAAAAATAAGAATATCATCATCCCAGGAGTTTATAATAAACTATTATATGTAGGTTCAAAACTAACTCCTGTATCACTTATCAATTGGGTATTATTAAAAATGATGAAAAAAAAGGAAAACTGAGGTTTCCTTCTTAATGTTATTGTGCATCTTTCATTTTTCTTAATAGGGGATCATTTTTGATTTTATAGTATTCTTTCACAATATCCTTTAAACGAACAATATCATAATCTTCAAGAATAGGACTGATTTTTAAAATCGGTACAGAGGTTTGCAAATGCAATTCAACTGTTGAGATGATTAAATCGATATGTTGTAAAGATTCTTCATATATGGATATAAAGGATGCTTGAGAAACAATTTCAATCTCTGGTATTTGACGCATAAGTTTTTGGGTTAATAAGGTACTTGTTCCCATTCCCCCATTACATACGAGGATGGTATGTAGCGGTTCTTTAAAGTGTTCTAAAGCCGCTGCTAGATGTAATGTGAGATAACCTATTTCATCTTCACTTACGCTAATATCATATGTGTTGTTGATGTAGTCTACACTTTTTTCAACTATCTTATACGTATTTTTATAAAGTTTTTTTATTTCTATAATCAATGGATTTTCAATTCCAATATTATGACGAAAGCGTGTAACTGCTGGATAGAGATGTGAATAAAGTGATTTATATAAATTTTTATCTTCATGAAATGGAAGTTGTAGTTGTTCACTCCAAGATGTGATTAAAGCATTATAGATTTCTTTTGCTTCTTTTTCATCATCTTTATTAATTTGTTTGCTATTTTGCATAGATACAAAATAAACTTGAAGATAACGAATTTCTGTTTCGTTGAAAGAGATATCATAATGCTTTGATAATGTATCGGTAATTTGATGCGTTTCTTCATAGAGTGGTTGATTTTCAAGTTCCTTTATAAAATGTTTAGATAATGTTACATATTGTTTTGATTGAACACGTAATAAAGAAATAAGAATATGTAGTAATACAAATATTAAAGAATCAAATGTAAGTGATGATAGATAGGGGTTCATGGAATTTCTTAAGAGGGTCACAAATTCTTTGATTTCATCATCATTGATATCAAGACCTTCAAATACCATAGATCCATCACACTCATAGGCATCGTTATTTACGATGTTTGCGAAACTGTGATATCCATTATCGTGTACCATAAGTTCAAGTAATAGATTTCTTTTGTTTCTTTCTTTTCCTTCAATATGTAAACCATTGTTATTTTTTCTAAATAATTTTATTTTTTCAGCATTAAGTAACTTACTAACTTCGTTTATATCTTTGTGGATGGTTGCACGACTGACATATAATTCATTAGCTAATTCATAAATACGATAGTTGTGTTCACTCGTTAGTAAACGCATAGCAATATATATTTTTCTTGCATCTGGAGAAAAATCAATGAGTTCTTTGTTTTTTTGTTTGAGGGTATCAGCAATTCTTAATTTATTGTCTTTAGGGCCTTCAATAGTAACCCCTACACCTGTTTTTTTGATAAGTTTTAAATCATTTTCTGCTAGCCATTCTTGTACTAGTTGTAAATCATTACGAATGGTTTTGTTTGATACTTCTAAATCTTTAGAAATAGTATCAATTGTAATATATTCATCTTTTTGGAGTAGAATATCAATGATTTTCATCACACGTTTGTTTATCAATTTGCTCACCTCTTATTAATCAAACTATAAAAGGTGTGGTATTTTTTGTCAAGAATGTTGACAGTGAGGATATAATATTTATAAATCGATTAGGAGGAATGTTTATGAGTAAGTTTGAAAAATATGTAATGAAGTATAAAGATGAATTTTTAAAAGATTTAGATAAACTTATCCGTATTCCTTCAATTCGGGATGAAACATCCAAACGAGAAGGAGCACCTTTTGGTGAAAAAATTCATGATAGTTTTTTGGTGTTTGCAGATATTGCTTCAAAATGTGGTCTTCAAACACATGATTTTGAAGGTTATGCAATACATGCTTTTACTTCAGAAGAAACACCCTATATAGGTGTTTTAGGACATTTGGATGTGGTAGGAGTTGATGATAAGTGGAATTATGATCCATTTGCTTTAACCCAAGTGAAACAGCTTCTATATGGGCGAGGGGTTAATGATGATAAAGGACCTCTTTTAGCAGCTTTGTATGCATTGCGTATTTTAAGAGAACAAGGTCTATTGAAGAAGCCGGTACGTATTATTGCTGGTGGTGCTGAAGAAACAACATGGGAGTGTATGGATTATTATTTTTCTAAAAACAAGCAACCACAATGGGCGTTTTCTCCTGATGGTAACTTTCCAATTGTGAATGGTGAAAAAGGTATCTTACAGTATGCTTTTAACTTTTCCCTTTCAAATCAAAAAGAGATTGAGATACAGTGTGTAAATGAATTGAATTATGTATGTGATGAAGTGAAAATAAAAATATATAAGGATTATAAGGATGTAATGAAGTATGCAAAACATGCATTCAAGATCAATGAGAAGGATGATGGTACGGAAATCATATATATTGGGAAAAAGGCGTTGTCACGAAACCCACATAAAGGTAAAAATGCTTTGTTTGCTTTTTTTAGTGATTTTGAAAAGTATCCTTTTCAAAATGATGAAACAAAAAGGTTAGTGAAATTATTTACGCAAGTATTAAATGAGGATATATATGGAAAAAAGCTTGGTATTTTTACTGAGGATGAAAACATGGGCGTGACAACAATTTGTCCAATGGTAATAGCATGGAATGCGATGGAACAGGTTGTATACTTAGATATACGTTTTGTAAGGGGTATAGAGAAGATGGATATCGAAAAGAAAATTCAAGCATTGGGTGAACAATTTGGCTTTTCATATGCATTGATAAAGGAAAAGCGTTTGTTGTATGTTGATGCGAATTCACCATTAATTTCATCGCTTCAGTATGCATATAAGGAAGTGATGAAAGAAGAAGCTTCATTAATAAGTAAAGGTGGTGCATCCTATGCAAGAGTACTTGATCATGGGGTTGTCTTTGGTGCAACCTTTAATGATTACGATACAAGAGTACATATGGCAAATGAATGTATGCCACTTGCAGATTTATTAAAAGCGATGGAAATCTTTTGTGTGGCAATTTACCGCTTGAGCAATGATTTGTAAGCGGTGCCAAAAATTGCCATATTAATGGGGAATACTTGTGATAGATTGGCTGATAGCTATGAAAAATGGGTTATGCTAAAATGAAATCGAGTTAATAAGGAGGAGCAAGAAATGAAAAAATTTCAGGCAAAATTGCAGACTTTTGCAGGAGCAATGATGGTCCCAATCATTTTGCTTGTACTAGTAGGTTTCTTTGTTGGTATAGGTAGTGCATTTACGAACTATATCTTAGAAGAAGGAACATTATTGTATAAGTTGTTCTCGATGATCACTAGCCTTGGTTTCATGTTTATGAACCATTTACAGCTATGGTTTGCAGTCGCAATTGCATTTACACTTGCTAAAAAAGAAAAAGGATGGGCAGCATTTGCTGGGCTTATCATGTTACTATGTTTCACAAAGGGAATTGAAACATGGGCATCGTTTGAAGGCTGGAATGCAGATACAACCTCTGTAGAGGCATTGATGCAATCTGGATACAGTGAAACATCAGCGATGAACTTTAATGCATTATGGACAAATACTTTTGGGATGTTTACATATGATATGGGGATTTTCTCTGGTCTTGTATCAGGGGTGATTGCTGGATTGTTACATAATAGATTTGTTGATAAAACATTACCAGCGATGTTTGCATTCTTTGCAGGTACAAAATTTGTTATTATTGTAGTATCTTTAGTATCGATTCCGTTGGCACTTGCATTTTATTATATCTGGCCATTTTTTGCAGGTGGATTACAATCAATAACTAGCTTCATTGGATCTAGTGGATTGTTTGGAACCTTTATCTTTGGTACATTAGATAAAATGTTATTACCATTTGGAATTCATCATTTAATTGCATTCCCAATCGAATATTCAAAAGTTGGGGGAACAATGGTAATTGATGGTGTAACCTATGAAGGGGTTAAAAATATTATTAATGGACAGGCTGCAAGTGCAACAGCTACAGGATACATTACACGTAACTTTACGAATGGACGGTTGCTATTCCAATTGGCAGGATTACCAGGAGCAGCTTTTGCAATGTATCGATGTGCACGAGTAGAAAATAGAAAAAAAGTAGCATCTCTATTAATTCCTGCAGTATTCACTTTAGCGATGGTAGGTATATCAGAACCGATTGAATATACATTCTTATTCGTCGCACCATTATTGTATTTCCTAGTATATGCGCCATTATGTGGACTTTGTTATGTATTGGCTGAAATCTTCCAGATTTCAATTAATGGAACAGCATTATTCTTTATGATTCCAAATCTATTCCAACCACAAAAAGTTCATGCAATGCATGCTCTATGGTTGTTGCCATTGACGTTTGCTGTATACTATTTTGCATTTAAATTTATGATTACAAAATTTGATTTAAAAACTCCAGGCCGTCAAGAAAGTGAAGAAGATATTAAATTAATGAGTAAAAAAGAGTATAATGCAATTAAAGATGGAGCAGATGAATCATTAGAAGCACGTATTATTGAAGCATTAGGTGGTGCTGATAATATTGATAGTGTTACTTGTTGTGCTACACGTTTGAGAGTTACAATGAAAAATGATGAACTCGTAGCAAGTGATAATATGTGGAAAGAACATCTAGAAGCATTGGGTGTTGTTAGAGGTTCAAATTCCATTCAGGTTATTTATGGGGTAAGAGTTCAAAATTTAACGACAAAAGTAAAAGATATCTTGAATATTGATTAGGTCTTAGGCAGGATGAATATCCTGCCTAATTTGAGGTGATGAGAATGAAGAAAAGAGAAATAAACAAACAGAAGCAAAAGTTAAAGAAAGAAAGTAATATCAAGTGGATAAAGCGTGCTAAAAATATGTGTGTTGCCCTTGTAGTATTATTTCTTGTATATGTATTTGGATTTTCAGTGGTGCTGAAAGAATCGTTTTCTAAAGTTATTACAGAGTATCCGATTATTATTGTAGGATTTATTGTAGCAGTTGCGAATTTGTTTGTTTGGGCTACTTTAAAAAGATTTATTAAGATGCTAGAAACATATGAGCATATTGAATTTGTTCAAGTTTCTTTGATCATTATTACAATCGCACAAGTATTGTTAGTTAATTTTATATCGGTAGTTTTGCTTATTGTTTCATTAGTAAAATGTTTTAATTGGCAAGTATTTGATAAAAAAGTAGCTTTTCAAAAAATAAAAGAAGAAAAGCTGTTGCTGCCATTACTTGGTATGTGTGTCATTCTCGCTATCTTAGTTACCCTTGCTTTTATGATATCGTTTGTGGCAATTTAAAGATTTAGAATAAAAAAAGTATGATTAGTTAAATCATACTTTTTTGTTACTTTTTATGGCTTAATTCAGCTTTGTTTTTCTTTATTAAAATAAGTGCCATCTTGATTGCCATATAACCTGCTCCTAATGAGACAATGCAACTACAAGCAACGATCATTTTGTTGTCTAACAATCCCTCTGTTGCATATAAATTTGCAATCATTAGAATAGCCAAAGCAAAATATAATAGACAGCGTAATAGGATTGCTCCTCTGCTTAATTCTATTTGCTTCTCTACAGAACTTTTTGCGTTTTCTGGTTTGAAGTTACGTAGCTGTGTCATAGAAGATAATGTTTTCTGATAACGATATTCTAAAAGCACTGCAGAAGCAACACCAATTGCTAATGAAATCCAAATATTTATTTTAAATAATAATTCACAAAAAATAACAACAATAACGGCAAACATATAACGGTATGTATATGTTTGAAATGTTCCCTCTGATTCTTTGGGGATAACGTATGCTATATTTTTACGCTTATTATAATAAATAGCTCGTTTATGTTTATCAAAATAAATGTTTTTCCCAGTTAAAACTACTTCTTTTTGTTTTGCCAATGAAATCACCTCTAAGCTCTATTATAATGGTATAATGCAAGAATATCTATAAAGAATTAGTAAATAATTTGTACAAATTAACAGATGTGATGTGTCATGATTGAATTTGAGCGATTTCAAGATATAATAAAAATGTAAAAAAGTAGCTTAGGAGGTAAGTATGTTATTTAATATGGAATTAGACGCGTGGAAGGAAAAATACGGATATTGGACAGCAAAAGAAATCAATCAACAACCTGAAACGTGGAAGAAAACGGTTCAAAAAATAAAAGAAAACAAAAGTGATATTCATGCATTTATTAATAAAGTGATTCTTCAAAAAGACTTTGATATTATTTTGACGGGTGCAGGAACAAGTGAGTTTGTAGGAAATACAGTATACTCATACTTGAATAGATTTACGGATTATAAATGTAAATCTTATGCAACAACAGATATTGTTGCATGTCCAGAAAATTATTTATCAAGAAAGAAGCCAACTTTATTGATTTCTTATGGAAGAAGTGGAAATTCTCCTGAGTCGGTGGCTGCAGTAGAAGCTGCGAATACGGTTTGTGAAGAAATTTATCATTTGTTTATTACTTGTAATAAGGATGGAGCATTAGCAAAATTTGCGGATGGTAAAGATAATTGTTATGCAATTAATATAACACAAGAAACACATGATCAAAGTTTTGCGATGACTTCAAGTTTTTCAAATATGTATTTAGCGACAGTATTGTCATTCCGTTTGGATGTTCTATCAGAAATGGAAGGATATGTAGATACAATTGTTACTGGTGTAAATGGGTTATTAAATACTGGATTTACAAAAATTGAAGCAATGATTAAAGATTTCGATTTTAGACGTTTGGTATATTTAGGAAGTAATACGAATAAGGGAGTAGCACAAGAATCAGCATTGAAGATGCTAGAGTTGACAGCGGGAAAAGTTTCAACGATGTTTGATACACCTTTAGGTTTCCGCCATGGACCTAAGTCAGTAATTGATAATACAACGCTTACAGTTGTATATTTAAGTGATAATCCATATACTCGTCAATATGAATGTGATATTATTAAAGAGATGAGTCCACAACGTAATGGAAATAAAATCTTAGCGGTGTCTACTTATCAGGATGACGAGATTGAAGGATTGGTTGATTATTTCTATTCATTTGATAATAATCAAAAATTGGATAATGTATTTATTGGATTGGAGTACATTGTTGTAGCACAGCTAATTGCTTTATATAAATCGTTGTCATTTGACATCACACCAGATAATCCTTGTCCAAGTGGAGAAGTAAATAGGGTTGTGAAAGGGGTAACGATTTACCCATATGAAAAGAAGTAGAAAGGTGGTAATAGGATGATTGGTATTGTAGTAACAGGACATGGTAACTTTGGTTCAGGTCTTACTAGCTCAGTTAATTTGATTGCTGGAAATCCTGCACATTATGAATATGTCGATTTTTTAGAAGATTACTCTACAGATGATTTGGATCGTGAATTAAGAAAAGCATTTGATCGTTTGAAAGAATGTGATGGTATTATCGTTATGTCAGATTTACCAGGAGGTTCACCATTTAAGACAGCTGTAATGGTTGCACAAGATTATGAAAATATTGAAGTAATCGGTGGAACAAACTTGCCTATGATTTGTGAGATTACAATGGCTAGAACGATGATTGATGACATGGATGCATTAGTTGATATGGCATTGAATACAGGAAAAGCGCAAATTGTAAAGTTTGAACTTAAAAAAGCTGATAAAGCAGAAGCAAGTGACGGAATCTAAAACATCTCATTAGAGATGTTTTTTTAATATGTGAAACTTTTACGAGTGTATAATCGTTTGTTATATAGAAGGACATGATATATTAGTAATCCTAAATAGATATTTGGCTCTATGCAATGAAAATTGCTATCTATGTTGGAACTTTGTTTTGAATTAAATCTCATTCCTATGAAGCAATAAATAGATATATTATATCCTTCTATCTATTTAAAGCCCTACTTGTTTACATGTAGGGCTTTTGGTTTATTCTTGTGTTTCTTTAGGCTCATCCGGATATGTTTCACTGATTTCTTTGATTGAGCTTAGACATGCATACATGAGATATATCATGGCTCCTATCCAAGCGGTTACTTCGGCAAAAAAGATACCCAAACTTCCCATAATCATAGGAAGCAGTAAAGCAGATCCAATTCGCATTACAAATTCAATGAAACCTGAAATCATAGGGGCAACAGTATTTCCTAATCCCTGTAAGGTACAACGATAGGTATATAACATATATAGTGATGATAATAATAGACTCATAATAAATAGATATTGATAAGCAATATCTAGAACTTTTGAAGAGTTTGCATCATTTGCTATAAATAATTGCAATAACGGTTTTCCAAATATAATCATGAAAACAGAAATCATCAAGGAAACAATTAAAGAAAGTTTTGTTGAACTAGTTAATCCTGCTTTGATTCGTTTTATTTTTTTAGCTCCCCAATTTTGGGCAGTAAAAGTAGTTGAAGCATATCCAAAAGAGACAGCGGAACTTTCAAGTAATCCATACAGTTTATTGGTAGCAGTAAATCCTGCTACGAACAGGAATCCATATTTGTTGATTACGGATTGTAAAACCATACCGCCAACAGCAATTACAATATGTTGCAATACCAATGGAGAACTAAGTTTTAGTAAATCTTTAATCACAAAAGATTCAATTTCGCGGTCTTCTTTATGTAATTTTATAAATTTTAATTTTTTGATAATTACAAAACAATAAAGAGAAGCGATAAATTGTGCAATTACAGTTGCAAAGGCAGCCCCTGCAATTCCCCAACCTAAGACCATAACAAACAATAAGTCTAATGCGATATTTGTAACAGCTGCAATAGCCATGGCAATAAGAGGTGTTTTACTATCGCCAAATGCTCGTAAGATGGAAGAAGTCATATTATAACAAACAACAACGATGCTTCCTGAAACCATAATATATAAGTATGTTAATGCACCATCTAAAAGATTGTCTGGGGTATTCAATAATTCTAATAAGGGGCGTCCAGCTACTAAACCAAGAACAGTAACAAAGAGTGTAACAACTCCACAAATAAGAATTGACATGGCAATTGATTTTTTTAATCGCTTGTTATTTTTAGAACCAAAATCTTGAGTGATTCGAATTGCACATCCTTGTGTGAATGCTTGAATAATCCATAATAGTAGCCAATATGTCCAATCGGTAGCCCCTAGTGAAGCTAAGGCGGTAACACCAACTCCCTGACCAACAATGATGGCATCAATGATCATATATAGTTGTTGACCAAGATTTCCAAGGATTAAAGGAATGGCAAACATAATAATTAGTTTTGTTGGATTTCCATGGGTCATATCTTTTACTCTACTCATACTGCCCCTCACTTTCATATACTCTCTATTGTATACAAAATGAAAAGAAAAAAATAGAATATAATATGAAAAATTAAAAAAGATATCCTTTATAGATATCTTCTCTTAGTTATAAATTGTTTTCGCATAATCTGTAGGTGTGATTCCAAATTGTTGTTTAAACTTTCTGGAAAAATAATGGATGGATGCAAAACCTAAAATATTTGAAATTTCAGAAATTGTATACTTTGATTCCTTAATCAATAATTTTGATTTTTTAAGTTTTAAATCACTTATATATTGTTTTGGTGCAGTGTTTAAATTATTTTTAAATAGTTGTTGTAAACTTGATCTACTAATAGAAAATTCCTGACATAATTTTTCAATAGTGATTGCTGTATAAATATTATCATTGATATATAATAATATTTCATTCAGCAATTCATTTTCAAATTTTTGCTGCATAGGTGTATTTGCTACTGGATTATCATCCATTAAGTCAGTGTGTAGTAATTTAATGATTGTTTCTTTCAAATAACAAATCATTAAATCTTTATTATAAACAGTTTCGTTGTTTGACATTCTAACAAAATTGTTAATGGCATTTAATGTTTCACGATTTGCATTAAATACACGATTTTGTAATTCTTCAGGATTGTTACATTCCATATCAAACATAACGGTTAAGTATGAGCAAGAATTATTTGCTGTTGTATGTTGGGTGTGGTATTGCCTTGGTCCATAAAGGATTAAATCATAATTTTTTAAAGTATAGAATTCACCATCGATGGAAGTTTCCAATTGACCATTGTCAATGAAGGTTAACTCCCAGTGATCATGTGATTCTCCTGCGAAGTTATAGTTTGCATTACGTACTTGATAATAACAGGCTAGAACTTCTTTGATTTCTACATTTGGTATAATCCGTTCATAAGCAAATGTTTCTGATAACGGATATTTTTGGTTGCTGATATTGCTACGTGATGATATTTCAATTTTAGAATTATTTGTAATACTAATAAAATTAAAATAGATACCAGCTTTAATTTTGATAACTCTGTGAATAACAAATTGCTCTATGGGAGCAGTTTCGATATCCGTAGTTACAACTAACATTACAATCCCATCATCTACACGGATGTAAGTGTCGTCGTTATTGCAATACATGAAATTTACTTTTTTGTTTGAAATCTTGTTAATTTTTCTTCCACCAGGTTTGCTTTTGTGTCGACTTCTTGATAGATCTTGAAAAATTTCCCCATATTTTTGGAAAATAAAACTTGTTGTTTTATTAAACATTGTATCACCTTATTTCTATGTATTAAGTTTACCATACATATGCTATTTTTTTAAGTAAATATGTGGTAAAAACGATATAAATTGATATAAAGAATGATTTTGAAGTATTTATATTAAAAATGGATATTATAATGGTGAAATGATAGATATATTAATAAAAAAACGAAATTCCGTTGTTTTAACAACAAAAAATGAGCAATATCACACAAAAAACACAAAAAGTACAAACCCTTTAACAAAAAGTGTAAATACATTTAGGCTTATTATATTAAAATAAAAGTGTAGTGGAGCCTGTCTTCTATTTTGCACTACAGAAGGGAGAGAGAATATGCCAAATATTGTATTAACAAGAATTGACAATCGTCTAATCCACGGACAAGTTGCTACACAGTGGGCTGGAGTTGTTGGAGCTAATTTACTTCTTGTTGCAAATGATGCGGTTGCTGGAGATGAATTTAGACAAGGTCTAATGGATATGGCAGCACCTGCATATGCACAAACAAGATACTTCACAATTCAAAAGACGATTGACATTATTGACAAAGCGAGCGATGCTCAAAAGATTGCTATTATTTGCGAGACTCCTCAAGATGTTTTAAAGCTCATTGAAGGAGGCGTTCCAATTAAAAAAGTTAATATTGGAAACATGCATATGGCAGATGGAAAGCGTCAAGTTGCTACCACAGTTGCGGTAGATGATAGCGATGTTGCTGCTTTCAAAAAGATGCAAGAATTAGGTGTGGAGCTTGAAATCAAGCGTGTACCTGATACTGCAGCTGAAGATATTAATAAATTATTTAAATAAAAGGAGGATTACATACAAATGGATGTTATTCAAGTAATATTATTGGCAGTTGTAACGTTTATCTTTGCAATTGACCAATTCTCATTAACTGAAACGTTATACCGTCCAATGGTTGCTTGTCCAATTATCGGTCTTTGTTTAGGAGACCTTAACACTGGATTAGTAGTTGGTGGTACTTATGAGTTGATGATGGTAGGTAATATGCCAGTTGGTGGGGCACAACCACCAAACGCTGTTCTTGGTGCAGTAGTTGCGATGGTATTCGCAGTAAAATCAGGAATGGGAGTTGAAGCAGCATTAGGTTCTTCAATTATCTTTGCTGTATTTGGACAATATGTAGTTACAACAGTATTTACAATTATGTCTGGTCTTATGTCTAAAGCTGACAAAGCAGCTGAAGAAGCTAACCCAGCTGGAATTACACAAGTTACAGTAGTTTCAATGGGATTATTAGGTGCATTGTTTGCAGTATTAGCAATTCTTGCTTATACAGGTGGAACACAAGCTGCTGAAATGTTGAATGAAGTACAAGAAAGCGCAAGCTGGATCATGGGTGGTTTAAGTGCTGCCGGTGGAATGATGCGTTTCGTAGGGTTTGCAATTTTGATGAAAATTATGCTTTCTAGCGATCTTTGGGGATTCTTCCTTGCAGGATTTGCAATGGCAAACATCATTTCAAACATTGAAGTTCTTGCAAACTCAACAATGATTCTAATGGCATTTATTGGATTTGCAATCGCATTGTTCGATTTCCAAGTGAATGTAAATATTAAAAACCGTGTAGGTAGTGGAACAGGAGGTACTAGTGATGGCATCTAATGTAAAAGAAGCTGCAAAATATACTGACTTAACTCCAGCTGCGCCGTTATCAAAAGCAGATTTAAATAAGATGACTTGGCGTTCACTGCAATTGCAATCAGCATTTAACTATGAAAGAATGCAAGCTGCAGGTTGGTTATGGGGAATTTTACCTGGATTAGAAAAAATCCATACAAATAAAGAAGACTTAGCGATTTCAATGTCACACAACATGGACTTCTTTAACACTCACCCTTACTTAGTAACATTTGTTATGGGTATCGTATTATCGTTAGAACAACAAAAAGCCGATATTGCAACTATTCGTTCAGTACGTGTTGCTGCAATGGGTCCTCTTGGAGGAATCGGGGATGCATTATTCTGGTATACATTTATGCCAATCGTTGCAGGGATTACTGCAACAATGGCAATTGACGGAAGCTTAGTAGGACCTATCCTATATTTCGTTATTGCGTTTGGTGTACAAATGGTTCTTCGTTTCTGGTTGATGAGCTGGTCTTATAAACTAGGAAGTAACGCTATTGGTATTTTAACTAAGAATGCAAAAGAATTCACACGTTCAGCATCTATCCTTGGTGTATTCATCATTGGTGCGATGGTAGTAACATTCGGTGGTACTACAACTAGAATCTGGATTCCTAATGGAGATAACCCAATTAACCTTCAAGGACAATTGGACACAATCTTCCCTAAAATGCTTCCATTTGCAATTACAATGCTTTGTTACTGGTTAATTAAGAAGAAAAACTTTACACCTGTTAAAGTTATCTTAGTATTATTGGTAATTGGTATTGTAGGAGCTATCTTTGGAGTTTGGGCTGGAGATTATACTCCACTTGTTGATTGGTATACAGTACCAGCTGCATAATAAATTAAAAGAAGTATTATTCTCTCAAACTTCTTTCATAGGACACATATTCGTATGTGTCCTTTTATGTTGTAATCGCTTGCAAGTAAAAAATCTTATTTAAGGTACATAAGAGCCCTTTATTATTGAGTATATGAAAAGTTAATTAATTCACAATTTCTTTATTTTTTTAAGTTTCGCGATTGACATTGGAAGTATATAATCATATAATTTATAGGTACGAAGGAGGACTTTTCACATGGCAGTAAAAGTTGCAATTAATGGATTTGGACGTATTGGACGTCTAGCATTTAGACAAATGTTTGGTGCAGAGGGATATGAAGTCGTAGCTATCAACGATTTAACAGACCCTAAAATGTTAGCACATTTATTAAAATATGATTCAGCACAAGGAAGATATGCTTTAGCAGATAAAGTAGTTGCTGGAGATTCATCAATCACAGTTGATGGAAAAGAAATTAAAATTTACAGTGAAGCAGATGCTTCTAAATTACCTTGGGGTGATATTGATGTAGACGTTGTATTAGAATGTACTGGATTCTATACATCAAAAGCAAAAGCACAAGCACACATTGATGCAGGTGCTAAAAAAGTTGTTATTTCAGCTCCAGCAGGAAATGATTTACCAACCGTAGTATTTGGAGTAAATGAAGGTGTATTAAAAGCTGATGACACAATTATCTCAGCAGCATCTTGTACTACAAACTGTTTAGCTCCAATGGCTAACACTTTAAATAACTTAGCAAAAATCAAAAGTGGTATCATGGCTACAATCCATGCTTACACTGGAGATCAAATGTTATTAGATGGACCTCACCGTAAAGGTGATTTAAGAAGAGCTCGTGCAGCTGCAATTAACATTGTTCCTAACTCAACAGGAGCAGCAAAAGCAATCGGATTGGTTATTCCTGAATTGAATGGAAAATTAATCGGGGCAGCACAACGTGTTCCAGTACCTACAGGATCTACAACAATTTTAACTACTGTAGTTGAAGGAAATGTAACAGCTGATGAAATCAATGCAGCTATGAAAAAAGCAGCAGATGGAACATCATTTGGATATACAGAAGAACAATTAGTATCTTCTGACATTATCGGAATTACACAAGGATCATTATTTGATGCTACACAAACAATGGTAATTCCATTAGATAATGGAACTACACAAGTTCAAACAGTATCTTGGTATGATAACGAAAACTCATACACTAGCCAAATGGTTAGAACAATCAAATACTTCGCTGAATTAGGATAATTTGATATTGAAAGGCTCGAAAGAGTCTTTTTTTGTTGGACTATTAATTGTTTTTATAATTATTAGCAATTGTTTTGCTTTTTTTAGTGGAAATGCGCTAATAATGATTTCCTTCACAAAATAAGTGATATAATTTTTTTATTAAGGGAGATTACAAAAATGGAAAAGATGGATAAACTGTTTAAGTATTTAAATTATTTAAATCCAAATGGTAGTTTTAAAAGGCTTGGAACAATATTTGACACAAGAAATAATACATATTTTTATGATTCTGGAACGGGCAAGGTTTTTTGTTGTGAAAATAATGAATTGCTAATTTTAAAGTTTATATTAAATCCATCTGAAAAGGTGAAAAACAAAATACTTAATATGAGTGAAATGGATATTAATAATGCTATAGATAATATTTTGAGTTTGATAAAAACTGAAAATATTTTACAAATGCCCATCTATAGCGAATTTAATCTTCCTTCTCACTCTTTTTTATATAATGAAGTAAATAATAATTTAGAACATATAGTATTAGAACTAACTGAAAGATGTAATCTTAGATGTAAATATTGTATTTATAATGAAGATTTTTCTACATTTAGAGATTTTTCTCAAAAAGAAATGTCGTGGGACATTGCGAAAAAATCAATTGATTATGGTATGGAGTGCAGTGGAGAAAATATAATGCTAGGCTTTTATGGGGGAGAGCCATTATTGAATTATGATTTAATGAAAAAATGTATAGATTATGCGTATGAAAATTATGGTGAAAAAAAGAATATATCTATTTTGTTTACCACAAATTGTACGTTAATAACTCAGCCAATTGCTGAGTACTTTGCATCGTTAAAATCTTGTAAAATAATGTGTAGCATAGATGGTGATGAAGATATTCATGATGAAAATAGAGTATTTCAAAATAATAAAGGAAGTTTTCCAGCTTCAATTAAAGGATTTAAGTATCTAATTGAACAATATGGGGAACGAGCAGCAGAAAATATTTCGATTCACAGTGTTTTAAGTCCACCATATACATTTAAAAAAATGGAAAAAATAAAAAATCTATTTGTACAATATGAATGGATTCCTAAGAACCTTGAATTAAATTGTAATTATGTTAATCTCTCTGGGATGGATCAGCGAACAGCCAAGGAAAAAGAAGAAAATGCTATGAAAGTATATCGGAGTTTATGGATGCATGAAAGAGATACTAAAAAGGCCTGGGCAATGAATAGTATGTGTGATTCTTCTGATTCTTATTATGCACGACAGATAGAAAAAAATGAAATTTTAAAAACACATTTTAGAGATTTAGTAGATACACCAATTCAAACTTTGCAATTGAATGGGTGTTGTATACCTGGACAAAAAAAGTTGTATGTGACAACAGATGGAAATTTCAAAGTTTGTGAAAAAATTGAGGATTCACCATTTATTGGTAATATACATGAAGGTATTGATTTGGAGAAAATAGAAGATTATTATTTGAATGAGTATGCTAATCTTTCGCTAGATAAATGTAATAATTGTTGGGCTGTGCATATGTGTTCAATATGTTATGCGAATATTTATAATGATGAAGGTATCAACATTGAAGAAAAAAATGTACTATGTCATGGTTCGAGAGCAAATGCATTAAATAGATTAATTGAGTATTATCAAATATTGGAAGAAAAACCAGAGATAATAGAAGAAATGATTGATGGCGTAGAATTTGATAATTAGATTACAACTGTGATAGTACAGTTGCAATATTAGGAAAGGAGCTAACTATAAGGAAGTCAAGCAATATTGACCAACTTTAAAAAGTTTTTAAAGATCTTTGAAAAGTGAATAAGTGTACACTGAAAATA
>NZ_JAQFIQ010000044.1 GCF_029504745.1 Breznakia sp. PF5-3
AACGAATCTATTATCTATTAATTAGAGTGTAAATGCAATCGATATGGAAGGCGATGCTTCTGTTTGATTACATTACATATTATACGAGGGGGAATTATATGAATATCTTACAAATCATTTTATTGGCGTTGATTACCTTTATTTTCGCGATTGACCAATTCTCATTAACCGAAGTGGCATATCGCCCAATCATCGCATGTCCAATCATTGGTTTAGTACTTGGCGATTTTAAGACAGGTTTAATCGTTGGTGGTACTTATGAACTTATGATGGTTGGTAATATGCCGGTTGGAGGTGCACAACCGCCAAATGCCGTACTGGGAGCAGTTGTAGCAATGGTGTTCTCAGTAAAAGCAAACATGGGAATTGATGCTGCTTTAGGGACAGCTGTAATATTCTCAGTATTTGGACAATATGCAGTAACGCTTACGTTTACCCTTATTTCTGGATTTATGGCAAAAGCAGATAGTGCTGCTGAAAAAGGTGATACAAAAGGAATTGCTAGTGTAAACTATATTTCAATGGGAATTCTTGGATCACTATTTGCAGTAATGGCAGTTCTTGCTTATGTTGGTGGTAGTGCAATTGGAAACTACCTACAAAACTTTGCAGCTAGTTTTTCATGGGTTATGGCAGGATTGGATGCAGCCGGTGGAATGATGCGATATGTAGGGTTTGCTATTCTACTTAAGATTATGCTTGCAAACGATCTGTGGGGAATTTACCTTGCAGGATTTGCAGCAGCTGCAGCACTTGGAAACATCAGTGCAACAGCAGGAGCAACATTATTATTAGTTGCTTTCATTGGTGTAGCAATCGCAGTAAATGACTTTAAAAATGGAATCCGTAGTCGAAACTCAGGAAGTGGAGGTGTAGAAGATGGCATCTAACTTAGAAGTATATGAAAATTTAACGCCAGCTGAACCTTTAGATAAAAAGACGTTAAATAAGATCATGTGGAAATCACTCATGTTGCAAGCTTCATTTAACTATGAAAGAATGCAAGCCGCAGGTTGGCTATGGGCGATGTTACCAGGTTTGGAAAAAATCCATACCGATAAAAATGATTTAAGTGCTTCGATGAAGCACAACCTTGAATTCTTTAATACACATACATATACAGTAACCTTTGTTATGGGAATAGTATTATCCCTTGAACAACAAAAAGCAGACATCAATACCATTCGTTCCGTGCGTGTAGCAGCAATGGGACCATTAGGTGGAATTGGGGATGCAATGATTTGGTTTACCTTAATGCCAATTGCTGCTGGTATTACCGCAACAATGGCCATTGATGGTAATGTGATTGGTCCAATTCTATATTTTATTATAGTATTTGGAGCACAAATGGCTTTACGATACTGGCTGCTTAACTGGTCTTATGCACTTGGTAGAACAGCAGTATCGATGTTGACCAACTATGCTAAAGAGTTTACACATGCCGCTTCAATGCTTGGTGTATTTGTAGTAGGAGCATTGACATGTAATTATGGAAACACTGCCATTGGAATGATCATTCCAAATGGAGAACAACAGATTATATTACAAGATTTGCTTAATGGAATCTTACCCTCATTAGTTCCATTAGCATTAACGTTAATGTGTTACCTCTTAATTAAGAAAAGACAATGGTCTCCGACAAAGATTATCTGTCTACTGCTAGCCATTGGTGTCATTGGTTGTTCACTCGGTATCTGGAAAGGTAGCGCAGGAATGATCGTTGATACAAATAATGATGGAATTTATGATGCGGAAATGGAACAAGGATATGAGAGCCTCATTCCAGTACCATGGCATAAATAGAACTTAACTTTATGAGTTACTTTCATTTCTCATAAATAAAATTGAAATGGATAACATCCAAAATATTCTTTACAAATTAAATAATTTAAAAAAAGGTGATGTAAGTCACCTTTTCAGATTGTTGTAGTTAAGATTGTTTCAGCAAGGCTTCGTAAGTAAATTTTTTGTTTGCTCTTTTCATCAACAAGATTGTGAGGATGAGAAAGATAAGAGCTACGATGAGTAATAGCCATGCATTAATTAAAATAATTCCACTAAATTGTCCTACCAATAAAAGAAAGACAGGAATGATTAAGAAGACAGAACGTTGTTGTGACTCTTCTACCGTTTGTGATTTCGCTGATCCATTCACAATTAAGGTAATAGATAAAAGTGATAGGGTAGGAGCCAAAGCGATTAAAATGATAATCCAGTTTAAGAAATCTAGGGATATGTTGTGATTCATAAGGAACATCATTTCAAGTTGTACAGTGATAACCATTGCGATAAAAGATGCGAAGGTAACCATCATACTTAAAGATAAAGCAGCAAATATTTTTGATTGAAAGATTTGTTTTAAAGATATTGGACTATATAATAATGTTTCTAATGTCCTTTTTTCTTTCTCTCCTACAAAGGAACTCGCTGCCATGACCGAAGAAGCCATAATTGGTATTAAAATGAAGAAGACCGGAATAACAGTATTTAAGAGCAAGGTAATCGCAGTGATTTGAATATTTGATCCAGCTTTAATTGATGGCATTATTTGTAAGAGTTGCTGAAACTCTGGTGAACTCTCTGGAAGAAAGCTGATGCTTACAATAAAGATTGATGGTAGAGCAATAGAGAAGACAAAGGGAACAATCAATAACACAGGGAATAAACGTTTATTGAAAACAATTGTTCGTAAATCTTTTTTAATAATTGCCCGTTGGATGGAATTAAGCATGGTCTTCACCGCCTTCTTTTCGATAAATATCTAGTAGAGAAAAATATATTTCTTCTAAGGTTTGTTCATGAATAGATACATGGAAGATATTTCCTCCATGGTTAACAATCTCTTTAATAATATCAGGAATCTTATTTTCATCTTCTACCATAAATTGATAATTCATATCATCTAGTTTTGTAAAGGGAATGGTATCTGGCATATAATCACTTTTGATATCAACCCGAATCCCACTTGCAACTTTTTGGCGTAAGGAAGTGAGGGTTCCACTAGCAAACATACGTCCTTCATCAATCAATCCATAGGAAGTACAAAGCTCTTGTGCATATCGTAATTGATGTGTACATAAGAAAACAGTCACCCCATTTTGTTTGGCTAGATTTTTAATCATATTGTTGACACTTAGAATACTTTCAGGATCTAGTCCTGAAGTAGGTTCATCGAGAAAGAGAATCTTTGGATGATGAATCATTGCTCGAGCTAAAGATAATCTTTGTCGCATCCCCGTAGAGTAAGTAGCAAGCTTTTGGTCTTTCGCATCAAGTAGATCCAATTGCGTTAATAACTTAGTAGCATGTTGCTTTGCTTCTGCTTTATCACTTCCAAAGAGGGCACTATAAAACATAAGATTTTCAAATCCACTCATATGATCATACATCTGAGAGTGTTCTGTAACTACCCCTGAGATTGCATGTACATGCTCAGGTTGTGAGGTAGAGTCATAACCATCGACACTACAAGCACCTTCACTAGGTTGTAATAACCCTGTTAAAAGCTTTACAGCAGTGGTTTTACCAGCTCCATTGGGACCAAGGAAACCAAAGATTTCTCCTTCTTTAATTGAAAAGCTGATGTTATCTACAGCTTTTTTACCTGTTGGGTATATTTTTGATAATTGTTGTACACAAATTGCATTCATATAGGTTCTCCTAACCATTTTTCTTAAGTTTTTTCATCAAAGATTGAAATTGTTTATTATCTGCTAGAGCTACGAAAGCAGGATGTTCATCAAATACTTCGATAATGTTTTTACGAATTGATTCTTGATCTCGAGGGATAGGCATGGATGTTTTTGAAAACCATTCATCCAAACGTGTAAAGTACGCATCACCATGAAGTTCTAAGGGATATATTGTATCTGTTGCAACATCAACATAGGCTTGTATAGCTTCTAAGGCATTTTCTTTATCGTTAAAGTTCATAAAGCCAATCGCTGCACTTAGATAAATATTTAATAACTTAGTGGGATGTAGTTTCTTTAATTGAAAAAGTTCAATTAGCCCCAGTAAGCGATGATAAGTTTCGATAAACATATCTTTTTGTGTATAAGTAACAGAAAGATAAGTACTCATTAAATCACTTAGGTGTAATACATATTGATAAATACTTATTTGTAAGTTATATTCGGCTTTATCATTTTCATGTAGCATTTGAAGAGCACTAGCTAGTATGGTTTCAGTAGAAATTAATAAAGGTGTTTCTTCACCTAACAAGGCAATAATATCTTTTGGTTTTTGCGTCATTAATAAGGCCGTAGCTTCTAGATTTTGGGCAATGGTGCTTAATTCTACTTCATTACTTTCTTTTTTTATCCGAATAAATAATTCAATTGCTTCATGAAGAATAGCTTCTACTTGATTCGTAGGTGCGAGGTTTGAATAATTCAAATACAAAGCACCTATCTGTAAGAGTAGTGGATAACAAGAATAGTATTCTTTTACAATCAAACGACAGCGCTTAATTACTTCTTCATATGGTTGTGAAGCAAAGGCGTTTGCCAATTCATCATATAAATTCTTAATTTCATATTTTGATAGTTGTGGGGAATATTGTAAGAGTTCATCCACACTGATATTAAAATATGTAGCTAATCTAGGAAGTAATTCAATATCGGGATAACTTTGTGCGGTTTCCCATTTTGATACCGCTGCTTTTGATACACCTAAAAAAGTAGCTAATGTTTCTTGTGAAACATTTTTTTCTTTTCGTAGTAGGGTAATCGTATCTGCAATTTTAATTTCTTTCATATGATATCTCCTATCTTTATTCTACTAGTAGTTGATATTGTTAACAAGCGAATTACAGTAGAATTCAGTTAAAAAAATCAACTATTAGTATACGATTGTTATTATAAAAGATGTAGAATTGATAGGGTAAAATAGTTGACGAATTTTTATCTTTCCTATATACTTCCTTATGAAGCATGAATAGGGGGATAAAATATCACCGTTTATGTTATTCGATTGAGTTGAGGAAAAACTCGCTTAAGGGCGCAAAGATATATTCTTAAATCATAAATAATATTAATTGTGTAATCTATTAGGGGAATACACTTTTTAGGTTGAATATTACCTTATTTGCTTCAAGAATAAAGAAAGGAGACTCAAGCATGAAAAAGAAATTTTTATTAAGTGTTTTAGCATTTGGAATGGTTATGTTTGGCAGTATCTATACAATCAATGCAGAAGATGAAAGTACTTCTACAGATGCAACGATTGCTTTTACTGGTGGTGATACTTCACCAACAAGTCCAGTAGATCCAGATAACCCAGACACTCCAGGAACAAATCCAGGAACAAATATGGAGGGTCCATTGAGTCTGGACTATGTACCTGCATTGGCATTTGGTACACATGAAATTACAGGGAATGTAGCAACATATGACCTTACGGATTTAAAACCGTATATCCAAGTCACGGACAAACGTGGTACAGGTAAAGGATGGAAAGTATCTGTATCTATGACTACATTTACTAATGGAGATTCATCAAGTTCGTTTTCAGGAGTATTATCATTTAAGAATCCAGAAGTGAAAACAACAACAGGGAATACTTCTACGCCACCAACTGCATCAGTGGCAACCGTAACATCAGGTGCAGGTGAACAAAAATTAGTAGGTACAAATGCTGATAATCAGGGTATGGGTACATGGATTACAAGATGGTATCCAACAGCAAGTGCTACAAACAATTTAAATGATGCAATTCAGCTTACTGTGAATACAGGGAATGCAACAACTGATTCATATACAGCAACGGTGAATTGGATTATATCAAACGCTCCTTAATTCTATAAAGGGCTAAGCATAAAGGAGGAATCGTAATGAAAAAGACGATACAGAATATATTAAAAAAATTTATCATTTTCACTTTTCTATCAACTATGGTCTTTGGTGTTGCGGTTTCTTCCGCACATGCTGAAGAACCAACGGTTTCATTTAGTGTAAGCGCTATAATTCCTGATAATCAAATTGATAAGGAATTAACGTATTTTGATTTGTTGATGGAACCAAATAAGGAACAGACGATTCAAATCGTCATTACCAATACAAGCAATGAACCAATCATTGCGAAAACACAGATTAATGCAGCATCGACAGGAACGAATGGGGTCATCGCTTATAGTATACCTGGTGTACGTGATAAGAGTATGAAACATTCAATTGAAGATATTGCAACCATCAAAGAAGCAGAGATTGAAATCGCTGCAAATAGTAATAAAGTGGTTGATATCCAACTAAAGATGCCCAAAGAAAAATATGATGGGGTAGTATTAGGTGGAATTTATGTAACCGCAAAAAATAAGAATGAAACAAAAGATGATAGTAAAGATGAAGGAATAGAAATTAAAAATGAAATAGCATATGCATTAGGTTTAAAGCTTACTGAAACGAAAGCAACTGTAGAACCTAATATAAATTTGAAAGCAATTGGGCCATCTTTAGAAGCATTGCGAACAGCAATGAAGATCAATCTTCAAAACAGTGAAGCAGTAATTATGAAGAATGTGAAAATTGATGCCCAAATATATAAAAAAGGTAGTAATGAGGTGTTACACTCAGCTATGAGTGAAACAGCAGAAATTGCGCCTAACTCAAACTTTAATTTTATTGTTGATTGGGAAAATGAAACAATTGAACCAGGTACTTATCGATTGAAAATGAAAGTTGATTATGAAGATAAGTCTTGGGAATGGGATGAAGAGTTTGAAGTAAAAAATGACGATGCAAAAGAAGTGAATGAAGAAGCAATTAATACCGAAGAAGAATTTCCCTATTGGATATTGTTTATTGTAGGTGGTATAGCGCTTGTAGCAGTTGTTTATTTAGCATTTATTTTAGGTAAACGAACAAGCAAAGGTTAAAACAAGCAAACAGACAAATAGGAAGGAGGGGTATGATGAAAAGAAATAAGATTATCGGTGGTATAGCAGTTATAGCGCTTGTCGTTGGATTGTTTTTTACGAGTGTATATAGTGAAGAAGTACAAAATGATGAACCAGAAGTAAGTGATGAAATATCAAATGAAAATACTCCTCCAGAAGAAGAGATAGATAGTGAATCTTCTGAGGAACCAATTGAAAATGAAGTAATTGACAATGAAGAATCCACACCTAGAGCAGACATTGTTAGATTGGCAGCAAATGAAACGGTTGTATATACATATGCTGATTTGAAGAGTACTCTTGAATCGGCAACGGATGGTATCAATATGATTTATTTAGGTGCTGATATCACGATGTCAACAACCGGTATTAACGTAAGTGAAGCGAAGACAAATGTGACGATTGATGGATCCTATAATGGTGTATCACATAAGATAATTGAAGCTCCAGCAGCTGTTCCTGCAAGTACGATTTATATCAATAAGAGTACAATTAAAAGTTTTACTTTAAAAAATATGCATATTATTGGTATGAATTATTATGGAACGGTAAGTGTGGGAACATTAGCATCGAATGTGGATTTGATTTATGATTCAATTATATACTATGGACCACAGATAACTTATAACCCTACAGGAAATGCTACTTATAAAGATTGTACAATTGCAATCGTAGCATCAAGTTCAAGTCCTGCAAATGAAGTAGCAGAGATTAGAAATGTAGATTTTTATGGGAATGTAAATCTTACCCATAGTAATGGAACAAGTATTTTTAATTTTTATGGAAATTCTACGATGACTTTTCATGAAAATGCAAATGTAGTAGTAAATGCAGGTGGTAGTACGATGTTGTATAACTATGCAACTACAATTGATATGAAAGAAAATGCGAAATTTAAGTATGTTAGTAGTAGTCCAAAACTTAGTAGTGCAAATAATACGATTAAGTCTTTGACAATGGATAAAAATAGTGAATTTAATTTGCAGTTCAATGGAACGACAACCATCGATCAAGCAGCACGTTTTAGTGGTGATGTAGTAATTGGTGAAGGGGCGAATTTTACCATAACTACACAAGGCGCTATTTCTGGTTACTTAATTTATGGAAGTACAGCATATAATTGGATATTGAATGGTGGAAATGTGAATTTAGTAACCAATGGGAATGTAGCTAATGTATTAAATGCGAAATCGATTATAATTAACAGTGGTTCATTCAATATTAACAATGCCGTATCACAAGCCACAGGTGTAACCCTCAGTGGTGGATTGACAATCGAGAAAGATGGCTCTTATAAACAATATAGTAAAACAGCAAGCGCATATTCATTTAATGCTACAGGTACTACAGAAAGTGATGGAATCAATGTCAATGGTGGAAACTTTGATGTTTCAGCAAGTACGGTTACTGCTCAACATTTGATTGGTTCCACAATGCCATTTATGGTAAAATCAGACTCTACTGTGAATTTGAGTGCTGGTAGTGGGCCTGGAACATCACTAATCTATATGACGAATGCCAAAGGTTATATTGATATTGACAATCCAAAGAGTTTGTTCTTTTCGGCACCAGGACATCGTATCATTCAGTATACGGCTCTAAAACCATTGAACTTGAAAGCACAACAGATAAACTTTTGGACAACATCTGTATTTCCAGGGGGGTCTGTATGGGATCCACCACATTATTATTGGGTTAAGAATGATGATAGTGTTGATTATACGATAAATGGAAACTTAGCAGCAGGTACTGCAGGAAGGTATTTAAACATTACATCAAACTATGAAGACAATGATGGATCTAGTGGTAATCCAGCAGATGAATTCTTAATGTCATCGCTAAGTGCATTAGCAATGGGTAGATTATCATTAAATGTAAATCCACTATATGATGTGTCTACTGAAATTAGTGGAACGACTGCACCAAATGGTATCATAAGGAGTGAATATGGAAACAATAGAGTGGAAGCTCATGCGGATGCCAATGGTAATTTCTCACAACCGGTATCAGATTTACAAGTTGGTGATAAAGTAACAATTACAGCAAATGATGGGTATTATCTATATTATAAAAAAGAAGTTATTGTTGGTTTAGCTGGAGGATTATCTTTTAAAGAAGTCCCATCAACATTAGCATTTCATACAACCGATCTTGCTTCAACAGCGAAAGTAGTAACCCGACAAATTAATGATTGGGCAATTAAAGTTGAAGATTTAAGAGCACAAAAGGTTGGGTGGAAAGTGTTGGCTCAATTGGAACAACCATTTATGGATGAAAATATGAGTGTTATCTCCGAACTAAAAAATGCTCTTGTATTTGTAGATACTGATGGAAATGAGCATCCGCTTAGTTCTGATGAGCCAACACTAATCTATTCAACAACAGCAACAAGTGAACTTACAAATATTCATTGGGATACCAATAAAGGTATCTTGGCAAAGATATTTCCAGGTGCGCTTCACAGCAACACCGAATATAGTGCAAAAATAAGATGGGTATTACAAGATGCTCCATAAAAAAGAAGCTATAACGAAAGTATTATAAAGCGTTATGGCTTTTTTTGTATTATAATGAAGATATGAAACTTGAAAGTAGACGTTGTACAATTCGTGAATTTAAACGACAAGATATCGATGCTTTTATGGAATATCGAAATAATGATTCATGGATGAAGTATCAAGGATTTAAAAATCTTACCAAAAAACAATATGAAGAAGCTTTACTGAAAGATCTTGATTTTAAAGAAGGAGCACAATTGGTGATTACTCATACAAGGGATGCTGTGGTAATCGGAGATATTTATTTAAAAGCAGAAGATGACAGTGTTTGGATTGGTTATACAATCCATCCTACCTATGCTCGTCAAGGATATGTGAAAGAAGCATTAACAACCATTTTTTGGTGGTTGAAAAATCAAGGGATTCATAAGGTAAAGGCAAGTGTGTTAAAAGAGAATGTGAATTCTATAGCGTTATTAAAGAAATTAGGGTTTCTATTTTCTGGGATAGAAGAAGATGAGGAAATCTATCTAAAAACATTATGATAAGTAGTGATAGAACAACTTGTGTGTAGAAAGAGGATGAGGATGTATTATATTTATATGATTCGTTGTAGTGATGATTCTATTTATACAGGAATTACCAATGATATAGATAAGCGAATGAAAGAGCATTATTATAAATTAAAACAAGCAGCAAAATATACAAAAACCAGGGATGTAGTAAGTTTGGATGCACTTTGGACAGCGGAAAATCGAAGCTTAGCTTCTAAGTTGGAATACTATTTAAAAAAGCTTAGTAAACAAGAGAAAGAAGTTCTTATTAAAGATCCTTTACAACTTCCTTGTGAAGAATATGAGTATCAAAAAGATATTACCTTGGAAAAGTGTTTAAAAAAAGAAGCTTAATACATGATAGTGATAATACACATCATGTATTTTATAGTATTTGATATAAGCACAGCTTATATCAAATGATGAATTATTAATTTCACTTCTAGGTGAATATACCTTATAATTGACTTGTAGTGCGACAGCAGAAAGGAACTGAGTATGGAAAGAAAAATAGGAACTGTATCAAGAGGAGTTCGTTGTCCAATCATTAGAGAAGGCGATGATTTAGCAAAAATTGTAGTGGATAGTGTTTTAGACGCTGCGCTTAGTGAAGGCTTTGAATTGCGTGATAAAGATGTAATCGCAGTAACAGAATCGATTGTAGCAAGAGCACAAGGAAATTATGCTAGTATCGATGCGATTGCCAAAGATGTAAAAGCAAAATTAGGAGGAGAAACGATTGGGGTTATTTTTCCTATTCTTTCAAGAAATAGATTTTCTATTTGTTTAAAAGGGATTGCAAAAGGAGCTAAGAAAGTAGTATTAATGCTTAGTTATCCAAGTGATGAAGTAGGGAATGCCCTTTTAACATATGATATGTTGGATGAAGCAAATGTAAATCCATATAGTGATGTATTGGATTTAAAAAGATATCGTGAATTGTTTGGAAATAATAAACATGAATTTACGGGTGTAGACTATATTGATTACTATAGTGATTTGATTAAAGCTGAAGGTGCAGAAGTGGAAATTGTATTTGCGAATAATCCAAAAGCAATTTTAAACTATACAAAAGATGTATTGACATGTGATATACATACTAGAAATAGAACGAAACGTATTTTAAAAGAGAATGGTGCGAATCGAGTATGTGGATTGGATGATATTTTAAATGCACCAGTGGATGGTAGTGGATATAATTCTAAGTATGGTTTGTTGGGTTCTAATAAATCAACGGAAGATACAATAAAATTATTTCCTAATGAATGTTTTGATTTTGTAGAAGCTATTCAAGTTCAAATAAAAGATAAAACAGGTAAGCATGTGGAAGTAATGGTATATGGAGATGGAGCGTTTAAAGATCCTCAAGGTAAGATATGGGAGTTAGCAGATCCAGTTGTTTCTCCTGCTTATACTAAAGGACTTGAAGGAACACCAAATGAAGTGAAATTGAAGTATTTGGCAGATAATGATTTTAAACATTTAGATGGTGAAGAATTAAAAGCTGCTATCTCAAAGCGTATTAAAGAAAAAGATGAAGATTTAGTTGGTGATATGGCGGCCCAAGGGACAACACCAAGACAATTAACGGATTTGATTGGATCGCTTTGTGATTTAACAAGTGGATCTGGTGATAAAGGTACACCAATCGTATTAGTACAAGGTTATTTCGATAACTATACGGAGTAAAGGGGAATACTATGAAACAAGATATGATCGTAATATTAGATTTAGGAAGTATCGAGAATACAACATTAGCAAGAGCTATTCGTGATCTTGGTGTATATAGTGAGATTTATCCACATGATATCACTATTGAAAAGTTAAAAGCATTACCTAATGTAAAGGGAATTGTGTTAAATGGTGGTGAAAATAGAGTCGTAGATGGAAGTGCTGTAGATGTAGATCCAGCAATTTATGATTTACAAATTCCAGTTATTGCAATTGATCATCCAAGTGCAAAGTGTGATGTTACTTTTTCTACATTGCCAAGTGAAGCAGAATTAAAAACATTTGTTTTTGATACATGTAAAGCAGAAGCAAATTGGAATATGAAAAACTTTGTAGCAGATCAAATAGAACTTGTTAGAGAACAGGTAAAAGATAAAAAAGTATTGTTGGCTTTATCTGGTGGAGTAGATTCATCAGTAGTTGCTGCACTACTAATTAAGGCGATTGGGAAGCAATTAGTTTGTGTACATGTAAATCATGGTTTGATGCGTAAAGGTGAATCAGAAGACGTTGTAGAGGTCTTTAGAAACCAATTGGATGCAAACTTAATCTATGTAGATGCAAGTGAAAGATTTTTAGGTAAATTAGCTGGTGTTGCAGACCCAGAAGAAAAACGTAAGATTATTGGAAATGAGTTTGTCTATGTCTTTGATGAAGAGGCAAAGAAGCTAGAAGGAATTGACTTTTTAGCACAAGGAACCATTTATCCTGATATTGTAGAATCTGGAACAAAAACCGCAAAGATGGTGAAATCACACCATAATGTTGGTGGCTTACCAGAAGGTATGAAGTTTGAATTGGTAGAACCACTATATCAATTGTTTAAAGATGAAGTAAGAGCTTGTGGTATTGAGTTGGGATTACCACCACACATGGTGTATCGTCAACCATTCCCAGGACCAGGACTTGGGGTACGTTGCTTAGGAGCAATTAGTAAGGAACGTTTAGAAGCAGTTAGAGAATCCGATGCAATTTTAAGAGAAGAATTTGAAAAAGCAGGATTAGATAAAAAAGTATGGCAATACTTTACCGTAGTACCTGATTTCAAATCAGTGGGTGTTAAAAACAATGAACGTTGTTTTGAATATCCAGTGATTCTACGTGCAGTAAATACGATTGATGCAATGACGGCTACAATTGAATTACTAGATTGGGAAGTGTTATTAAAAGTAACTGATCGTATTCTAAAAGAAGTTGATAATGTAAATCGTGTATTATATGATTTATCACCAAAACCAACTGCTACGATTGAGTGGGAATAATCCCAAAACGACAAAAAGACCGATGAAATCGGTCTTTTTTTGATGCTATGGTATCAAATGATACTACTTTGATACTATTTTATTCTATTTTCTAAAAGAGAATGTATTTTTCAATTTCTTGTATTCATATAAATACCAAACAATAAATAGGACATAAGAAAGGAGAATAATAAAAACAAAAAGAGTGTTATCAGTGATTACTATATCAACTATGAATGGTAAGTTTATTACCACACCTAAACTAATTAATAACTTTTTTACTAATTGATTTGATTTATTCCAAAAATCATCTTGCTGTGGTTTTGATAATTTATCATAGAAATCAAAATCATTAAAGATAAGCCGACTATTTTTATCTTTAGATATTCGCATTTTGTATATTAGAAATGCAATTAACCAGTAGATAATGTTAATTAATACAAAAGTAAGCATTTATATCACATCCTTTTATTGAATTCATTATTTGAATAATTGAAGTGCATTCTATTTACGCCATGAATGTTTGCGTACATCATCACAAGTATTGGGCCAGTTTAATTTCCATTCTTGGTATTCATCGTTATCAATAATGCCATCCTCTAGTTCCTGTTTTCTTAACTTCCATTCTTTTAAAAAGACTTGAACTGTTGGATAGCGAACCAGTAGACCAATTTCTTGAGGACGATCAAAATCATCGTTTCTACTAGCTTGATAATTAATAAGTTCAATAGGGAACTCGTCATCCAATTCAAATAGTGTACTAATAATATTTTCGGCGTTTGAAAAAGGAACATCTTTAAGCATTAATGGATTTACATCAAGAGTTTTTGCAATCTTGTTTAAAGTATCTTCCTTAGGTACTCGAGTACCAGATTCGTATTGTGCCATTCTAATATCGGCACTCTTATCGTCAAATCCAATTGCTAGACCCAATTCCTTTAAAGTCATATTTCGAAAAAGACGTGCATTCTTAATTTTAGAGCCAACAGACATAAATATTCCTCACTTTCAAAAACAGTATAGCATATAATTTTACGACATTAAACAAAAAAGTTTAATATTTGTTGACTTAAACAAATATGTTTAATATAATGAATATGACATTAAACATAAAAGTTTAGTATTTACACAACAGATAATGGAGGTGAATAAATGAAAAATGAGCATTTTTTAGATGCTAGTGAGGTTGCAGAATTGTTGAGTATGTCAAAACCTTATGCCTACAAGTTGATTCAGTCATTGAATAAAGAACTTAAAGCAAAAGGATACATCACTATACGAGGACGAATAAGCAAAGAATTTTTATTAAAGCATTTTTATGGATTAGAAAAGAAGAAGTAAAGGAGTGATCATATGCCAGTCTATAAAGACAAAAGTAAAGGAACATGGTATGCATCTTTCTATTTCAAGAATTGGAAAGGTGAGAATGAAAAAAAATTGAAAAGAGGCTTTCAAACGAAGAAGGCTGCAAAAGAATGGGAACAATCGTTTAAAGCACAGAAGACACTGGATTTTGATATGAAGTTTGAGGACTTTATCGAGATTTATAAGAATGATATGAAACAAAGAGTTAAGTTAAGTACATGGATGACAAAAGAACAGATTATTAATAAAAAAGTAATACCATATTTCAAGAATAAGAAAATGAACTTAATTAAGACTTCAGATATTATCGCATGGCAAAATGAAATGATTGGGTTTAAACAAAAAAATGGAATGCCTTATTCTAAATGTTACTTAAAAACTCTACACAATCAACTTAGTGCAATATTTAATCATGCAGTTCGATTTTATGATTTGAAACAAAATCCTGCGAAGAAAGCAGGGAATATGGGAAAGAATTCAAGAAGAGAAATGAACGTTTGGAGTAAAGATGAGTATTCAAGATTTTCAGATTCTATGATGGATAAAGAAATCTCATATCATGCTTTTCAAATGCTGTATTGGTGTGGTATTCGATTAGGAGAAATGCTTGCGCTGACAGGTCAAGATTTTGATTTTAATAAGAATACAGTTTCCATTAATAAAACATATCAGCGTATTGGTGGTGTAGATTATATAACTTCTCCTAAAACAGAAAAAAGTAATCGAGTTGTACAGATGCCTAGTTTCTTAGCAGAAGAAATGAAAGACTATATTGATAAAATATACCATCTGAAAAAAGACCAACGAGTGTTTCATGTGTCGAAGTCTTATATTGAACGAGAAATGAGGCGAGGTATTAAAGAGCAAAAGCTACATTACATTCGAGTTCATGATTTAAGACATTCCCATGTGTCACTGCTAATTGAAATGGGGTTTAGTGCTGTAGCTATCGCTGATAGAGTTGGTCATGAAAGTATAGAAATTACATATCAATATGCTCACTTGTTTCCAACTAAGCAGGGAGATATAGCAAATAAATTGGATAGTTTTATGAAGGAGGTGATTATATAATGATGCCAAAAAAACAAGATGATCGGAATCGTTTCAGAGGGTACACTACAGGATTTCGAATGTCAAAAGAGGAACATGATGAATTAAATAAAAGAGTAGAGCTATCAGGGCTCACTAAACAAGACTATATGATTAAAAAAGCCCTGGACAAGGAAATTGTAGTAATAGGAAATAAACGAACGTACAAGGCTCTTAAAAACCGTCTAGGAGAGTTTAACCAGTTACTTAAGGAGTATATAAAAACGAATACAGTTATTGATGAAGAAGTATTTGAAATGATGCAATTCACTATGAAGATTTTGAAAGGTCTAAGCATAGATGATGATTAATTTAATGGTGTCTTAATGTAGTAGCAAGCAACGTCTTTTGTACCCAAAAGACAACTTGTTAGGGATTATCCCTAAGACCCTTTAAAAGAAAATGAATAGGAATGGAGATGATAAATGAATGATAAGAAGAGAGAAAGAAATTAAGGTTAGGTTGAGTGATGACGAGTATGCATCACTCAACAACAAAGTAAGATTATGTAAGTGTAGTAGAGAAAAGTATATTAGAAATGTACTTAATGATTTTGAAATTAAAATGCCACTACCAATTGAATATTATCAGTTATTAAAAGAGGTTAATCATATTGGTAATAATTTGAATCAATTAGTGAAGTTAGGATATGTAAAACCTTTAAACGAAATTGATGTTGTAATAGTAATAAAAGATATAAATAATATCATGCAACGTATTGATAATGAATTTAGAGGAGCATAATAGATAAGTGGCTACTACAAAACTATGGAAAGTCAAAGGAAGGTTGGATGCTCCAATCAACTATGTAATCAATGATGATAAGACTGCATTTACTGATGTGATTGAATATGCAACACACGAAAGTAAGACAGTCAATGTAGAGTTAATTAGTACGATTAATTGTTTGCAAGATAATCCTATACAGGCAATGATGAATACAAAGAAATTGTTCAAGGATAACAAAGAGATTATATGCTTTCATGGATATCAAAGCTTTCATGGATATGAAATTGAACCAGAAGTAGCACACCAAATAGGAGTAGAGTTAGCAAATAGACTATGGGGTGAGAAGTATGAAGTTGTAATAACAACCCATATTGATACCAATAACATACATAACCATTTTGTGTTGAATTCTACTTCTATGGTTGATGGAAAAAGATTTACCAATAGCAAAAAAGATTATCACGATATGAGAACTGTATCAGATGAACTTTGCAACCAACATGGATTGTCAATTATTGAAGAGAAATCTTATCAATCAAAAAGTAGAAATTCTTATAGAAATGATATATCCATAAGAAGTAAAATCAAGAAAGATATATCTGAAGTAATAAAAAAAGTATTTACAACTAGACAATTATTCAGGGAACTTGAAGGCATTGGATATGAAATTAAAGAGACAAATAAAAATATATCGCTAAAACATCCAGAACATAAAAAGTTTATTCGACTATCTTCTTTAGGTGATAAATATCAAATAGATGAAATACAAGACTATCTGTCATCAAGAGCACCTATCAGAGATGATAATACTATATATGATAGGAAACAGTTTGATATTGACCCATATATACATAAGTACAGAAATGGTAATCTTACTGGCTTACAAAAAGTATACATAAGATATCAATATATGTTAGGGATAGTTCCAAAATCAACAAATAGAAATATTAAGTATTCTAAAGAGCTAAGAAAAGCAATAAGATACATGGATACAATATCTGATCAAACAATTTTGCTATGTAGAAACAATTTAAATACATTTACAGATTTGAAGAATCATGAAGAGCTTTTAAATAATGAGTTGAATTTATTATTACAGAATAGACAACAATATTACAATAAAATAAGAAGATGTAATGATAATAATCTTAAGGATGAAATGAAATCTGAAGCTAAAAAAATAACACCAAAGATTAAGAGTGTTAGAAAACAAATTAAATTATGTACAGGAATTGAAGATCGGTCAATAAGAATGAAAGAATTTGAATTAGAAATTAAGTCAGCACAGAAAAGTAAAGGAGTAAAAGAATATGAAAGAAATTAAATATACTAAAATAGGAGACTATGAATTTCCTAATTTAATAATTGATAAAAAAGAAACTTTAGGTAGGTATGGAATAATGAGGCAAAAATATTTAAGAGAAAATACATACCCAAAATATAAAGTAATGAAATTTAATAATACATTATATGATCATCTTCATAGAGTTGAAGAAGAGGCAAACGACTTATATGACCAATTATTAAACGATTATAAAAAACAAAGGAATATCACAGAAAGCTTGAAAGAAAAAAATCAATTATTATGGATTGGTGAAATGAACAATATAAAAAACTGTATTGAAGAAATTATTATCAATGAAATGATCCACGTGTAGCCAAACAAACCCAGTCTATAAGTAGGAATAATGAAAGAAGTAGTTTCCTATTAATTATTGATAACTTTTTTAATTTGATACTGTTCTCATACTAAAAAGGTAATGTGTAATAATTTATACATTACCTTTTTAGATGAAAACTATCTATCAGAAAATATCTTCTCAAAAAATATGTGCTGTGATATTACAAAATAGCTCAATATTTTTAAATCAAAGAAATTAAAATAATCTAAAGTATGGAAAAGTAGAAAACTGTAACCGTTTTCAAAAAAATGAGATTATGGTATTATTTTAATAAGCATATATTATGATTTATTTAGAAAGGGGATAATTTATAATGCAAAGAGGCTTTAATTATTTAATAGATATGCATGGCGAAGCAGGCGCTAGAGATATTTTTGAAAAAATTTGTATTCAAGTATTTCAACAATTATATGGTGAAGATGCGAAAGCAGTGAGAATTTCCCAAGGTGATGGGGGTATTGATATTTTAGTAGGTGATTTACCAACTCCCCAAAAGATTTATCAATGTAAGTTTTTTCCTATAAAAATCGGTTCTTCACAAAAAATGCAAATTAAAGAATCGTTTGAGACTGCAATTCGAAATTATTCACCAAAAGAGTGGATTCTTTGTTTACCATTAGTGCTAAGTAAAGAAGAATTATTATGGTGGTCACAATGGAAATCTGAGAATGAGAATGATAACCTTTGTATTTCATTTTGTGATGGAAGTTATTTAATAAACTTATTGAAGAAGTTTGGATTTTACTCTGAAATTTTTGATGATGATATTAGAGAGACCTTACAAATAATTCTAGATTATATGTCTGACTATAAAAAAGATGTTATTAACGAAATTATTTATGGATATGATGATGAAAATAATATTGTTAGTAACTACCAAGATAATATTTTTGTCAAAATGTTAGAAAGTGCAAATATAACAAATACTAAAGCATCTATTATTGAATTTTATAATGCAGAAATTGCAAAATATACGGTATTAAGTAAAGATGAAATAGAAGGTTTAAAAGCTTATAACAATTCGCTTAATTCAACTAAGGAATACCTAAAGTATTAAAAAACGTTACAAACAGGTAATAAATTGAGCTTCTTTAAGGTTTGTCTTGAAATGTT
>NZ_JAQFIQ010000045.1 GCF_029504745.1 Breznakia sp. PF5-3
CATTGTATATTTTTGATTTCTTCCCATATTAAAACCCCCTTAAATTAAAGTGCTTTATTTATTTGCACTGTATACCTAAGGGGGATAACATCATTGAATCGGTTTTTTGTTAATAAATCTTTTTATGATTGCAGATCTTTATGCTTTTCTTTTTCTTCCTACTACAAAGATTCCTAACATGGATACACCAAGCATGATTATCAACTTTTCAATATTACTTTCATCACCTGTACTTGGTGAATATGTTGCTGTCATTTTACTAGGTTTTCTTTTATCCTTTGATGGACTGCTTTGCTTGTTTTTTTCAAATTTCCAAACACCTTTAAATTTCTCATCTGCTTTATTTATTGTTTTTGTGTTTTCATCATAGCCTTTAAATGTCCACACTCCATCATTGACACTATCTACATACGTTGTTGTACTTGGTAGAGTTGCTGATACCGATTCTTTATTTACTAAATTCATTATATCTTCTGGTAAATAACTATCAATTGCGGTTGGCAAAGATAAACCGTCGGTTCCACTTTCAAATGTATGAACTGCTTTATATTTATTTGCTTCAAATTCCCAAACACCCTTAAACTTCACATTTGCTTTATTTATTGTTTTTGTGTTTTCATCATAGCCTTTAAATGTCCACACTCCATCATTGACACTATCTACATACGTTGTTGTACTTGGTAGGGTTGCTGATACCGATTCCTTATTTATTAAATCCGTTATATCTTCTGGTAAATAGCTATCAATTGCTGTCGGTAAAGCTACTCCACTTGTCCCACTTTCAAATATATGAACTGCTTTATATCGGTTGATTTTAAATTCCCATGTTCCTTCAAAATTTACATCCGCTTTATTTATTGTCGTTGTTGTGACATCATAACCCTTAAATGTCCATACTCCATCATTGACACTGTCTGCATATGTCGTTGTAGTTGGTAGGGTTGGTGTTACAGCTTCTTTATTTACTAAATTCGTTATATCTTTTGGTAAATAACTATCAATCGCGGTTGGTAAAGCTACCCCTTCAGTTCCACTTTTAAAACTATGAGTTGCTTTATATTTGTTTGCTTCAAATTCCCATATACCTTCAAAATTTATATCCGCCTTATTAATCGTTTTAATAAGCGCATCGTACCTTTTAAACGTCCACACTCCATCATTGATACTATCTACATACGTTGTTGTCGTTGGCAAGGTTGGTGTTACAGAAGTTTTATTCACTAAATTCGTTACAACACTTGGTAAATAATCATTAATTGCAGTTGGTAAAGCTACTCCTTCGGTTCCACTTTTAAAGCTATATGTTGCTTTATATTTATTTGCTTCAAATTCCCATGTTCCTTCAAAATTTACATCTGCATTATTTATTGTCTTTGTTGCAGCATCATAATTTTTAAACGTCCATACTCCATCATTAATACTATCTGCATAGGTTGTTGTCGTTGGTAAAGTTGGTGATACAGACGCTGTATTTACTAGATTTGTTATATCTTCTGGCAAATAGTCATCAATTGCGGTTGGTAAATCCAACCCTTCGGTTCCACTTTTAAAACTATGGGTTGCTTTATACGTCTTCTTTATACCTAACAATATATCTTTTGAAGTATAATAATCTTTACTAAAATCAGCTACAACTTCTATTTCTGCCAATTTCGTATCCGGATTATACCATGAAGAATTTGCTCCATCATCACCATCTGCAAACGCCTCTACTAACGTTATTGGTGATGATACAACCTTTACTGTATACTTTCCATCCGATGGAACAGCAAAGCGATATTCCCCATCACTATTTGTTGTTGTGATACTGCTATCTGGTTGATTATCTATTTCAACACCATCTTTGTACACTTTTAATTCAATTCCTGCTTTTGGTAATTCTAAAATTCGATCATAAAGTGCATTTTCAATTTCATCATACCAAGCATGTCCATATAATTCCATATCCGTTAATGTATATGTCATTAAAGATGTATGATACCCAACATTACTTAACCAATCATTATTAGCTTGTCTTTGAATATTGCTGTAATAGATTGTACTTGAAGTTTGTTCTCCAACAACACTTTTATCTTCACTTAATGCACATTTTATCTCAAAATCATAAGCTTCAAAAGGCTTAATATTTTTTACGATTACTTTTATCATTGTTGCTGCTTCCAATTCTTCTAATGTTGTTGCAGCATTCCATTCTTTATATTCACCTGTAGGATCTTCTAATCCACTATTTAAGTTATTCATACTTGGTGTTGTAGATGTTGAATAATAAAGCGTATATTCAACATCACCAGTTGCTGAATCCATACTACTAAAATCATAGCCTATCGCATTCATTGAAAAATCATCCGCTGCTGACTCTTTTTCATCAAGTCCTTCAAAGTAAGTATAAGTATTTCCTTTTTTAGGAATTGGAATATATACAGAGTAATTGTAAATTTCATTACTTCCTGAAGTAATATCACCAAAAATGTTTGCTTTCATACTAAATAAATTATCAACGGTTGTGATTGCTTTGCTACTTACAGCTGTTCCTTGATCATATGGAGCCTTCGCAAGAACCGACCCATTGATTCCAGTTCTTAATCTCATTTGAATACTATGTGTTGTCGTAACATCTGCATGAAGCATTCTATTTTTTCCAGTCGTTTCATTAAAGAATTCTTCACCAAAAGGAGCCCCTGTTTTAGTTGTATCTTTCGACTCTATAGAATCTCCCGTCTCTACATCATAGTCTTTTTCAAAATCATAATAAGAACCATCTCGATTTGAATCATATGCGCTATCCATCCAACTTTCTAATACAGGTTTTGCTGTATGTATAGCCTCTGCATTAGGGCTTACATATAAATCAAAAGTCTTCGTAAAGTTTGTATTTCGTTCAATCCCTTCTAAACAACCACTATAATCAACAATTAAGTATCCGTACTCTATACTTCCAGAACTCAACTCTCCTGTTCCAGGAGGTAAATATACAACCGTTGCCCCTTCTGGAAGTCCGCCAATACTATCTTTTACATATGTGAAATCTTTATGAATTTTATAATAAATTGTTGGTCTAATTTTTAATTCAGAATCAATATCTTTTGTTTCATCTGTAAAGTTGTATTTCTGTGTACTTGTCACCGTCAATGTATTTCCTTGATATGTACTTGTTGTACTCGCACTTCCTTTATAACTAATTGCTTCATTAAAAGAGTTTACATACATAACAGGACGTGCTATTTTACTACTTCTTCCATTCGCATTCAATTCATACTTACTTCCATAAATATCATCAAAAGATAATGCTACTGCTACTTTTAATTGATCATAATTAACCCCTGTACCATCTTTATTATCTCCACTTAAATCACTTGTGGATCCATCAAACTGCCCTATTTCAACTTTTGATATCGGGTATGTTTTTGGCAAGGCTGCATTAGCACGAGCCAATGCTACTTTTGGTAGTTTACTTGCAAATTGTGATTCTCTTTGCCACGTTGTAGCATTATTCACATCATATTTGCTTCCATTAGATCCCCAGTTTACATCATTTGGTACACTTACTTTAAGTGCTGTTATATAATCTCCATCCAAAACATTAAATTCTGGTACAAGTGAACTCAATGTAAAAGGTTTTGTATGACTATCACTATAACGTGTATCCCATGCTGTAGGTTCGTACCAACCACTAGATTCTGATAACCAATAACCTGATGTACAACTTCTTAACGCTCCAATATCCTCAAATGATTTCGTTACATATTCACCAGAACTTGATTCATAGTAAGTAAACTCAATATTTAAATATGATCTTTCATCAATATAAATTGCATTTGTAAGTGCTAGTATTTCTTCATTTGTATCAGAAAAATCATAGATTACATTTTGATAATGCATCTGTTCCCCACTTGGGCTCTTTGGTTCTACAACACCTAAAATATGATCTTTTGCTGTTCTCGTTCCTACATTACTAAGTCCTGTAGCTACGGCATTCGGTGCTACATACCAATCTAATTCTGAAACACTTAATGTTTTTGGATAACTTCCAAGTATTATTTTTCGCGAAGTACCTACAACACTCGCTGGATGATATTCATGTGCTAAATCATCTCGATTACAATCCATACTCACCGAATAAGATAAGCTTATTCCTGAACCTAGATCTTTTCCATTTATCTCTCCATCACTATTCTTGTCACCTATTACTGCATCATATCCCATATGTCCTGGTTTGATGGTCTTTGCATATAACCCTTGAACACATACAACCGAACTATTATCTGTAATTTCCCATGTATTTACATCATATAATGCTACCGTAATACTCGTCGCGTATGTTCCTCCGTTGGCAGCGATAATTTCATCCAATTTATATAGTTCACTCTCTTCAAGAACATTTCCATTTTGTCCACTTAGATTTGAAACTACAATTCCTGGTTGGGTATCTCCTTCACTTGGATAACGAAAATAAGAAGCCGCTACTTTTTCACGATATGCTTCAGCATCATTTAAAACCTTATGCTCTACTCCGTTCTCATCAACATAGCTAACTAATTGTTGTCTTGATGTTCCTACGCGATCAATCATTGCTACTGCATCACCTGAAATAGTAACCGTTACAGGATTAAATTCTGGTGAAGTTGAAGGATATGTATTTCCTTCTGCGTCAATGTTATAGTCCATTGTCGATGCACGTTTTCGAATCCCATAAGAAATAAAACGAACACTATCTTTGTGATTATTTACCTCAACAGTTCCTGACCCATTGAGAAAGGCACTAGCATAAGAAGCATCTCCAACACCAAACAATTGTAAATCATCTTTCTTTTCCGTTAACTTTATTACAATATCTTTTGTTATTGCTCCACCTTTCGATTGCAAATCCTTTGAATCCAATTCTCTTACTATTTTTGCTTCATATCCATCTGGAATATCAGCACCAGTACTTGGGAACTTATCATATGTTTTCATCGTTGCATCAAACCAAACAATTCTTCCACCCGTAGTAATAGCAGTTGTCCAACTAAATTTATTATTTACAGGAATAATTTCTATTTTTGAAATATAGCCCCTTCCCAATTCACTTGAAGCATCATAAGTATCTCCATCACCAATATTCATAACTTTAAATGGTGTAGATTCATTGTCTTTATAAAATTGATAGATAAATCCTTGATCTTTTGTTGTTTTCAAACCTGTTAATGCGATTGGTGATAATTCTTCTTTAAATGTATACGTCACCTTAAAATCTTCTTCAATTCTCCAACTTGTTTCTTTTCCTACATCAAATACCATTCCAAAACTAAGATCTTTTGTATTATATCCTACTTCTTTACTCTTATACTGCTCTAGTTTTGTTTGCAACGTATTTCCTATATACGCTTCTCTAGAATGAAGATTTTCTCCCTCTTGCCAATACAAATCACCATTTTTAAGCATAAAAGATACTTTATCACCAGTTAATGATTTTATACTTTGACTAGTATCAAAAAGCATATAGTCCATTGAAACTACATCACTTGCTTCATATAATGTATTCTCTTCAATACTATGATATTTACTTTTAACACCTACTTTGATTGTTATGGTTCCTTCTCGCTCTAAAAAATCCATCCATGATGCATTATCTGCTGCAGTCACATAATCCATTGCAGAATGAATATTAGCATATGGATTAAGCGTAATTGTATTGCCTGAAATTGTCCGACCAAGGTTTACTTCATTTCCTAGTTTATCTTTAAACACAGCCGTTATATTTATAGGTTCAATAAAACAATTGGGTAATGGTATTTCTATTTTCATATCCGTTGTGAAATAACCTGCTGTTTTTTCAATATCAATCATGAACATATTATTTGCTGCTGCAATTGTTTCTTCATTTGCTGATAAAGCCTTCCCATCAACTCTTCCTCCAAAGACTGCCCCCAGCTCTTTTGGTGTAAGTTGTTTTGTTTCAATACTGTTTATAGAATAATTCGCTTCTTTCTTATTAACCGTAAAATCCATATAATTCGTATATCCATCTTCACCTTCATCATATAATGTTCCGCGATTTGTATCATCGATATAATTACAATAATTTTGTAATCCAAAACGATATACTTTATCTTCACTCATATCCTTTAAAATTCCTAAAGCATCTTGTTGAACTTCAAATGAAACAGCAAACATATTGATATCTTCATTTGGTAAATCCATATCAATTTGTTGTACACCTTCTGCTGTTGTTGTAATTTTTATATTCTTCATTTTTAATTCTTCTAACATCTTTGTAATTGTTGCATCATCTGCTGTCAGTGAAAAATGCTTTGGCACAGTAAAAACTAAGTGACGATTTACGCCACCTTCTGCTAATGACATTGGTGTTACTTGATACAAAACGGTAAATGTACGTGTCTGTAATGTTCCAACCGAAAATGATGATGGATCTTTTAAAACTACATTGCTACTTGATAAATATACTCTATTCATCGCTGAGCGCATTTGGGTAGGAAGTTTTATTTCTTCCACATCAACTTTTTCATGACCCTCTTTTACCACTTCTTTTGTTTCTTCTTCAATATTTGTTTCTGTAACTTCTTCATTTCCTGTCTCTGTTACAACTTCATTTTGGGGTATACTGTCCTGTGCATTAATATACACAGATAACCCTTGTGTTACGATTAGCAAAATACTCATCATTATTATAATGAGCTGCATTCGTTTAACAAAATAATTTTTCTTTCTTTTCATTTCGCCCTCCTCATAAATCCCATACATATGAGATTCCAAACTTAATTTATTACTAATTATCCTTCCCTAAATCCTGTCTGCTTTTGCATATAAATGTTTTCCTCCATATCTCTTTTTTTACCCCCTTTGCATGGTTTTTCATTTATGTACAATTAATTCATCCTTTCTTTAATCCTTACCTTTCATTAATTAGACAGTTCTTTTCCGAATATCGTTCGACTTTTTTGAATATTTTTCATTTTTCTTACATTTTGATGCAAATATAACAAAAAAGGCCTTAACACTACGGTTAATGGCCTTAAGCTGAATATATTCACTTATGCTTCTTTCTTCTCTTTCCAAACCAAAAACTTCAACATTGATTTAATGGTTTTAAAAATATAAGACCGTGTTTCTTTATCCAACGTTTTAATTGATTTAAAAATAATAGAAGCATTTTGTTTCCAAGAAGAAGTAAACTCTTCCAAAGTTTTCGCATCACACCCTCGATAAATATCATATACACCTTCCACAAATTTCTCTTTATCTTTTGTATCAAGTGTATCTAACCAGCGATTCAATTTATAATTCATACGCATTAAGCTTTTATTCGGTTTTTCCAAATATATGAAATCTCCATTCTTAACTTCCCAAGAAAACGGATCGTGTTGTGTAATCCATATATTTTTACTGCGAATAATTGTATAATCACTTTCTTCTTCAAACAAAATTCCTACCATTGATGATTGTGGCATAATTTTAATCACTCGCTCTTTAATATTTTGATAAGCACTACTTTGCCTAATCTCACTACGAAATCCTGGACCATCAAAACTATAAATAAGTTTTATTTTATCTTGTAAAGTTGTATTGATATGCATTGTTGAATACATTGCAATATTTCCACCTTTTGAATGTCCACCAACAATTATATTACCATCTAATAAAGGTAGTATGTGTTCTAAATATCGAACCCCTGCTGTTTGTGATGGAATTGGCGATTGAAATAACATATTAAAATCTTCTTTCCACCCTACAATCGTAGAATCTGTTCCTCTAAAAACAATATAGGTACACTCTTGCAGATAAAAAGTTACTGCAGAAAATTGTTTTTCGCTAATTTCATCAATGTGATTGATATAGTAATTTAAATGTAAATGAGAATAACGCTTACTACTAGCAATAGCTAACAGTAAGCGTCTATTTTTCCCACCATTTAGAATACTCTTTGCTAGCACATTTAAATCTAATGCTTTTACTATTTGTTGAATTGATACCTTTCGCTTTTGCTCACTAATGTGAGGAACACTTTCAAAATCAATGTAAGATAATTGTGCTAATACCAATGCATCGACATTATTAAAAGGCTTTTCTAAAAAAGTTTTATTTTTATACTTTTTAACATAATAAATAATATCTTGCATATTACCTCCAATACTCTATAGTAGTGGATCTACAGTTTCCTTAATAACCTTTTCTAAATTATCATAAGATGCTTCAAATTTACATCTATCTACTTCATTTAATGGTAACACTAGTATATCGCGTATCCCATCACGATTTACAACCGCAGGAACCCCAATATACAAGCCTTGCTTTCCATATTCACCATTTTGATGAGCTGATACAGATAGAATAAGATCTTCGTTATTCAATACCGCTGCAACCAATCGATTCAAAGACAACCCTATACCATAATATGTTGCCTTTTTCTTCTCGATGATTTCATATGCTGCATTACGCACTTCTTCATAAATTTCAAGTAAATCATCAAGCCCTTTATCTTGTTCATCTAAAAGTGCTAATAAACTCTTTGATCCTATATATGCATTTGTCCAAGAAACAAAGCTTGAATCACCATGTTCTCCCATGATATAAGCATGCACATTATTTGGGTTCACATCTAAGTAATTTCCAATCATATAGCGTAGCCTTGCTGTATCAAGTAAAGTTCCTGAACCAAACACTTGACTAGTTGGTAAACCTGTTACTTGCTGTACTACATACGTCATAATATCCACTGGATTACTAGCCACTATAATTACACCATTAAATCCACTTGCCTTGATATTCTCACAAATCTCTTTAATAATCTTTGTATTTATTGCTGTTAGTTCTAATCTTGTTTGTCCAGGCTTTTGTGCTGCTCCTGCCGTAATCACAATGATACTTGCATCCGCACATTCCTCATAGCCTCCTGATTTAATAATCATTTTACTGTTTGCAGCGTATGGTAAACCATGTGATAAATCCATCGCTTCACCTTCTGCTTTCTCTTTATTGACATCAATCAAGACTAACTCATCAATCCCTCTTTGTGTCAATAAACTATATGCCATACTCATCCCTACAAAACCAGTACCTACTAATACGATTTTTCTATTTCCTATTGTGTTCATAATTAATCCTCCGTTACAACCATATTGTACAACTTTTTTTTGTGTTATACTAACTATATGATTAAGGAGATTAGATATGTATAAGTTATTAGCAATGGATTTAGATGAAACCCTATTTAATGATCAACATCAAATAGATGAAGGTAATAAAAAGGCAATTGCCAAAGCAAGAGAAAAGGGTGTAAAGATTGTTCCTTGCAGTGGTAGAGGACCAGGATTTTTAGGAACCCTCTACGATGATTTAGATATTAATCAAGAACAGGAATACAGTATTCTGTGTAATGGTGCAATTGTAATAGAAAATAAAACTAATAAAATTATTAGTTGTTCACCATTAACCTATGAAAAAGCAAAAGAACTATATAAGTTTGGAAGAAGCAAAAACTTATGTGTTCAAATTTTCACACCTGAAAATGTTCATGTTTTTCATCCTGATGAAAAAGAAAAAGAACGGATAATGAATTTTGGTAATAATATTGTTTTTCATGATGATGACAATATTGAAATATTTAAAGATGAAACAATCATAAAACTATTATTTGAAAAAGAAGATTCTATGGACTTTCTTCGCTCCCTAGAACCTGAGCTAATACCAATTACTGATAATTTCATTACCGTCTCCTTTTCAAGTAATCGATATTTGGAGTTAAATGCACTTGGTATCCATAAGGGGATTGGTCTCTTAAATCTTGCTAACTATTTAAATATTGATATCTCTGAAACTATTGGGGTTGGTGATAATTATAATGATGTAGGATTAATTGAAGATGCTGGATTAGGAGTTGCTGTACAAAATGCAATTGAGCCTATCAAAAACATTGCAGATGTGATTACCAAAACCACAAATAACGAAAGTGCAATTGCGGAAGTGATTGATACTTATATCTTATAAAGAAGGAGAATATGAATGTTAAATAAAGATCTTCCATACTGTGATATCATTATGAAAGCAGATGCTAAAGTTGCTACTAACCATAAGATTCTAACTTTACCAGAAGGATATTCATATAAAATGTATGAAGATGGAGATGAAGAGCACTGGATCGAAATAGAATATAGTGTACATGAATTTGAGTCTAAAGAAAAAGCAAGGGATTACTTTAATCGTGTTTTTATGCCATATAAAGATACGCTTCCAAAACGAATGTGTTTTATTCTAGATGAAAATAAAAATTATGTAGCTACATCAAGCGCTTGGTTTAAAAATAGCAAAGAACGTTATTATGCTGTCTTACACTGGGTATCCACTTCGCCATCTGCTCAAGGGAAAGGACTTGGAAGAGCTATTGTTACATATGCTCTATCAAAGTTTAAGGAAACCGATCCTGAAGAAAAAGAAATATTTTTACACACCCAAACATGGAGTTACAAAGCGGTTGGTCTATATGGTAAACTAGGATTTAAAATCACAGAACTACCTTTGCTTGATTCTGCTACCGACCCTAAAGCTTATGAGGTATTAAAAAAGGTTATGCATCCAAAACATTATGAATTAATTATTTAAAAGCACTATGTGCTTTTCTTTTTATTGATAGCTTATGCTATAATTATTTTATTTGAGGTGATAATATGATTACAGAAACATCCCCAATTGGAATCTTTGATTCTGGACTTGGTGGTATCAGTGTTCTCAATGAATGCTTAAAACATTTACCTAATGAACATTATATATATTATGGAGATTCTAAAAATGCTCCTTATGGAATAAAAGACAAAGAAGCAATCATCCAACGATGTATTGAAATTTGTGATTTTTTTATTACGAAAAATGTAAAAGCAATTGTTGTTGCTTGTAATACTGCTACCAGTGCTGCGGTACAAACTTTACGTGAACGTTATCCTATTCCAATTATTGGTATGGAACCTGCACTAAAAGTTGCTGCCCACAATAAGCAAAACCAAACAATTATCGTAATGGCTACACATCTAACCCTAAAAGAAGAAAAGTTTGCAAACTTAATGAAATGCTATGAAAGTGATCATCATATTATAAAATTACCTTGTCCCGAATTTGTAACAGCAATTGAAAGCGATTTTAAAGATCATCAAGCTGTTGTAAACCATCAATTGGATCAATATGCATCACATATCAAAACAAAGCAAATTGATAGCATTGTTTTAGGTTGTACACATTTTGTTTTTCTAAAACAAGAGATTCAAAATTATTTCCAAAAGCCAATCCAAGTGATCGACGGAAATGAAGGAACCGCTAAACACTTAGCTCACATTCTCGAAGAAAAACAACTGCTATCAAAACAACCATTAAAAATCGATATTTACAATTCTGATAATTCTAAAATCGAATTGAGCAAACGTTTAATAACTCCAAACCTTTAAGGTATTGGAGTTATTTTTTTTATTTTATCTGCAAACGAAATAATATCTCGTTCTTTTGTATACTCTAATATTCCTTTATCGCCTACTTCAAGTACATTGTAAAAGAAACTATTCACAACAAATACTTTTTCTTCATCATCCATCAGAAAAACTACTTCATAACTATGGTATGTACTATTCATTTTATTTGCAGGATTTGCCACCAAATATACTTCCTTACGCAACACTGTCGCCATAACTTGAAACTCTCCAGTTGTCTTTTTCTTTTTTGGTCGATATGTAAGAAATATCAAAATAATCATCCCACCTATAAAAACAAAGGCCATAATTTCAGTAATAGATGTAAGTATATCATACGTCTCTTTATCCATAGTTTTTTCCTCTCTTATACTTTTCAATTCCGATGATTACAATAAATCTATTATTTCTTAATTTTGGATACTCGTCAAGTTTATAATAATTAAAAAGACAAGCACTAAGTACTTGTCTATACTGTTTTAAACTGAAATTCTATATTACATTTTTACGAGTTTTTTTACTAATCAATATCGCTAGCACAAAAAACAAGATTCCAAAGCCTATTAGAATTGCCATATTTTGAAAAATAGGATCTACAAATTTAGCATCTAAAGATGTTAAGTTATAAATGCGATCATTACTATTCACAAACCAATAAGATGGAATAAACTTAGATACCATCAACACAGAATCACTCAACATCGATTGTGGTACAAAACAACCTCCAAGAAATGCTAATCCTAAACATAGAATATTTGAAATTCCATTGATTGCTTCAGCTTTTTTAATTGCACTTCCAATCAAATAAGATAACCCAAGGCAAGGGAATAAGAGAGCTACTAAATTTAGTATATACAAATATGAACCCGTTGCTTTCATTCCATCACCAAAGAAAACATATGCAAAGATTACAGACACTACAAACAATACAACACCTAGTACTCCTGCCCCCATACTCAATTGTACATTCATTTTCAAATTTGATATAGGAGACACTACATTTCTTCGCTTTATATCCACTTTATTAAGCGATACCATAACAGCACCAATACCCCAGATAAGTGAACAGAAGAATGAGTAACATAGGAAATTGAAATAGAAATGTATTGGTTCTGTTTTTTCACCTACTATGTTTTCAGAACTTACTTCCAATGCAAGATCTTTATTCGCTTTCTTAACCGCTTCTTTTATTGAAACATCACCATGCGCATAATATCCACGAATGGTATTTGTAAAGGATTCTGCATAAGAATCTACGATGTATGCACTTGCCGAATCCGGCACCTGCTTCTTTTCCAAAGCAATTTCTTTGTTTTGCTTGATTTGCCCTTCATATCCTTTAGGAATATACATGACATACTCTATATCTTGATAAAACAGAGCATCCTCAATCATATCTTCATCAATATCTTTGACATTTGTATTCCCTGCCATATACTTAATCAACGCTTTCGAACTCTCACTTTGATCTTTATCAACAATAGCAATATCTGCCTTTTGAATTACAAATTGATCTCCATTGCTTTTCACAAAGATAATTGAAAAAGAAAAAGCTATAAATAACGTCATGAATACACTTACTTTATTTTTATTAATAATTTGGAAAAATAGTTTAAATACTTGCATAAGCTTTTCTCCTTAATACATTATATGAAATAATTAGGGCAATAATTCCCATTCCCACTAGAATTGCCATGTTGATATATACCGGAGAAATATCTTCGTAATAATACAACATATTAAAACTGTTGGTAATCAACGTTGCAGGATTGATATATTTAATAAACGGAACACTTTGATTTAAAATATATGGCATATTACTAGCCATCATACCTGCCAAGAAACAACTAAATAAACTTCCCATGCTTATGATGGTGATATTTGTATTTTCTTTTAACTTTGAAATACATCCTATCATAATTCCCATTCCTAAACTCATCAATACTCCACATAAACTTACCCCAATTACTTGTGGAAAGTAAGATCCAAAATCAACGCCTAAAACTAAAATCAAATAAGCAAAAGTAATTGCTAATTCCACTACCATTAAAGTAAAGGTTACTAAATAATCAATAAACACTAACTTCATTTTATGCGTTGGTGCAATGTTTAAACGAATTGCCCGATCACTTTGATTCGCTTGTGTATCACTGATACTTTTTAACCCCCAGAAACCTCCATACATACAAGTCATAGCAATAATGGTATAAAAGTATTGCATCGTTGGATCAGAAGACCCTGCATTTGATCCATAATCCTTTACAAGCACCTTATTTTCAATAAGATCCGTGATTACCATATCATTCATTTTTTGAGGATTCTCATTTGCAATTGTATTCACTGTAGCATTGATTCGCAAATACGATTGTACTACTTCTTTTAAAATTTGTGTTTCCAAAGTATCATTACGATACAGTACGGTTGGTTTATCGCTACTCACTAAAGCCGCTTCAACTTCACCATCTTTAACTAGTTTCTTAGCCTTTTTTTCACTTGTATAAGTTGCATCTAAGATTTGATTATCCCCTTCTTTACTCAATTCCTCAACGACTGCATTAAAATCTTTATTCCCATTATCTACAACCGCTACCTTAATAACATCTAAGTTGCTTTCACTACCTAAATTTGAAAAAGCAAAAAAGAATAATGTTGCTAAACCAATAGGAAACAACAATGACCAAAATAAAATGGTTTTATCTTTTATAAAACAAATAAATCGATATTTAAATATATGAAACATAAGCGACACCTAATCCCTTAATTCTTTTCCTGTGATTTCCAAGAAAACATCATTTAATGTTGGCGTTTCACTATATACTTTATTAAAGTCTATCTTATTTTCTTTAAAATAAGATAACAACTCCAATAGTAATCCATTATTCTTCGTAACTTCAATTTCTAATAATTGATTTTTAAAACTTGCATCATTTACATCTTTATGGCCTTTTATATAAACTAAAACATCATCTTCTAAAGCATCCATTTCAAACTTAATTTTTTCTTTCACTTGAATTGAATTCTTTAATACCTCTTTTGTTCCACTAGCGATTTCTTTTCCACTATCCATAATAATAATGCGATCACAAAGTTGTTCGACTTCTTCCATGTAATGTGTCGTATACACAATCGTTGCTCCCTTTTTATTCAACTCTTGAATATTCTCCAAGATATGATTTCTTGATTGTGGATCTACTGCCACAGTAGGCTCATCTAAGATAATCAATTTTGGTTTATGAGCAATTCCACAAGCAATATTTAATCTTCTCAGTAAACCTCCACTTAATTCTTTAGGATATTTTTTCTTATAATCATTTAACCCTACAAATGTTAATGCTTCCTCAACATATTGTTGACACTGTTTACGATCACTTATGTATAATCCACAAAAATAATCTACATTTTGAAATACTGTAAGTTCTTCAAAAACAGCTACATTCTGCATTACAACACCAATATCCTTTTTTATATCATATGAACTTGCTGTCATATCTTTTCCAAAAATTTTAATAGTTCCTTCTTCATGTGTTAACAATGCTAACAAACAATTTATTGTCGTTGTTTTACCACTTCCATTAGGCCCTAACAAACCTAAAATTTCCCCATCCTTTACTTCTAAATTAAAGTGATCTAATGCTTTAAAATCACCATAATATTTTACTAAGTCCTTAATTTCTACTATCATAACTACCTATCCTTTCTCGTTACCTCTACAATTCCACAAAGAATTCCTGCTAATGGAAATATAATCCATCCTGGATGCCACCAGTGAAGTAAAAATCCTAATACTAAATAAATGGCTGTTGCAGAAAGCATAATAACTCCGTGAATTGCCCCATCTTCTTTCTCTCTTGTTGTCCCATTACTTCCTACTCTTTTCTTCTCATCAATAAAAACTTCATATGCTTCCGTACTACTACTAGATGTAATAAACATTGCTACAGCAACACTAATAATAAAGAAGAAAACAAACCCTGCAATTCCATCTGTTAATATAAATTCAACAAGTGGATAAATTGCAACTGATATAATACACAACAGAACCCCTAAAGCAATTGGCAATGCTTGCTTCTTTTTCGCATCCAAATACCGTTTTTGTAGTTCTACCTTTTTACTACTATCAATTACTGCATCTTTGACCATCGCGTCATAATACTCAGCACGCATGCCGAAGATAATGAAGATAATTACCGCAACAGCAATCAATCCAAAGAAAACAATTCCTGTAATAATATTTCCAAATTTTCCTGAGATAAAATCTTGGAGCATTGATGATATTCCAACGGCATTGATACAAAGCATAACACCAATCGCTATCATTATCATAAATGTCCTTTTCCATTGGACATATTTCTCAATTTCTTCATCACTTAAATAATTGATTTCTTCTTGGTTTTCTTTATTTGGATCAATATCCAATTCTTTCAATATTTCATCCATATCACCAAATTCATTAATCACACGTTTGCTAGCTTCTGCTTCATTGATACCTTCATCAATGAGTTCTTGAAATTTTTCTTCCATATGATCTTGAATATTTAATTTCATTTCCACAACTTCTTTTGTCTTTGGTAAGTCCTTAAACATCTGATCAATATACGCTCTAATTGTTTCCATCCGCTAATCTCCTTATAAATCTGTTAATTACATCTTTTGTGACTTCCCACTCTTCACATTTTTCTTTATAATATGTTATTCCCTGATTAGTTATTTTATAATATGTTCTTCTTTTTCCAAATGTCTCATTTCCATGATAAGAAACAATATACCCTTTTTTCTCCAACCTATTAAATGCCGAATAAAGGGTTGTCTCCTTGATAATATATTTCTTTTCTGAAATATCTTCTATTTCTTTTGAAATTTCATATCCATAACTATCTTTATCTAAAATAATCGATAAAATAATGAGATCATTGTATCCACGAATTACATCACTACTGATCATCACATTACCTCTCTTTTCTCACCACTTGTTTTTACTACGACTGGTGTAGTAATAATATATCACAATTACTACGACAGGTAAAGTAAAATTTTATTTTGTTTTTTCTTTCTCTAAAATCTCTATCATTTCATTCGCCCATTCAATGCACATTTTATAATAATAATCTCCATATCTTGCTGTCATTTTCCAATACAATGAGCGATTGCGATCTTTTTCATTTTCTACAAATTTTTCAATATTACTATCTATTTTTTCTAATCTATTCAAGGTAGCTTCACACCTTGCTTTATATTCTTTAAATAAAAGGATATTTTCATCAATTTTGTTTTCCCCAAGAAAAAATACTTTAATCAAAAAGAGATTTCGAATCCGCATTTCTTTTTCAATAAAATCTTTATCTAACCACTTATGCAATTCTTCTCTTCCTAATTCTGTAATCGAATAAACCTTACGGTTTGGTTTATCCTCTTGATATACAATATGCGAAGTTAACCAACCCACCTTTTCCATACTCGTCAATTCTTTGTATATCTGACTTGTTTGCGTATGCCAAAAATTGTTTATCGAATGAGAGAAAGTACGATTTAAATCATAACCACTTTGATCCCCATAACTCAACAACCCTAATAATCCATATTTTGCAGACATAATTACCTCCATTAATACCATTTGGTATTATTCTACTTTTAGAATAATATAATTTTATACTATTGTCAATGCTTCCTAGCAGATTCGATTTCATATCTAGTCGTCTATCATTGATAAATATATTTCAAACGTTATGAGTGCTATCCTTTTATTTCAAATAAAAACATCTTATTTATTGTTAATAGATAAGATGTTTTCAAAAAATGATAATAAAAATCAATATTTTTTTACAGCCTATTTATTTTATTTCTATTTCCAATATATTTCCTGCATAATCGCCAACATAAAGTATATACTTTTTTCCTTCTATACATTGAATTGAAAGCAGGTTTGTTTGTTCATCATACATGTATCCTTCACTTCTTATTCCATCTATTAATAATGTGATATTATTAGGATTAACGTTTGAGAGATCATCATTTAAGCGTATTACGAAATAATTATTTTGATCAGATTGCGTATATCCTGTAGGACTATTATAGTCAATATTAGAAACAACTATTTCTTTTTCATCTATCGTTTCTCCATCTTTTTCTAAACTACATATATAAGTTCCATTTTCTAAGATTTCATTTGTTTCAACACCATTGATTAAAATTCGATCATATTCTTTATTTGTTGTTTCGATTTCAACATCTAATTTTTGATTACGCCAGTTTGTATCATAAATTATATCTTTTATTTTTGCTTTTTCTATCTGTACTTCTTTCTTTATTTCCATCGTTTTTGATGTCACCTCAGCTTCATGCTTTGGATTATAGAGCAGACTAGAAATTACAGCTGCAACGATAATGGTTGTTGAAATCATCAATGCTTTTGCTCTAGTTGTTGCTTTTCCTTTGCTTCCTATTGCAATACTTGAATCATCTCCTAAAGATTTTTTATATAACATGCGATATGCATTAATGAAAAAACTTGGACTCAAGAAAAGCAATCCATATGTTCTAGGTGATATTCCCTCTTTTTTTAATTCTTTTTTCAATGATTCGCGGACTTTCGTCAGTCTAGAATTTACAGTTCCCCTAGGAATTTCCAATATGGAAGCTATTTCATCTATTTTTAGCCCTTCGAAATAACGTAACATTCCCACACTCTTATACGTAGGTTTCATTGTTGATAAAGATTTCCCAACGATTTCCATCAACTGCTTTCGATCTATAACTTCTGATACTTTCGGTTGTTTATTATCACCGAAATCATCAATATCCATATCTTCGCCAAGATCCTTAATTTTAGAATTTTTATTATATTGATTTATACATTTAGTATATGTAATTCTTCGAATCCAGGAATGAAATGCTTTAGGTTCTTTCAACTCGTTAATTTTTTGATGTACTTTAATAAAAACTTCCTGTGCTATATCTTCTGTTGATCCGTTATTATTGAAAAATTGATTTACCACATAACAAACATACTTAAAATAGACTTGATAAATTTCTGTAAATGCACTTTCATCCCCGTTTTGTGCTCGAATAATAACTTCTTTTGAAATCATTTGTCGTTTCTTAACCATTTTCATCTTTTCCGCCCTCTTACCGTCCTTCTTTTAGTCTTCTTTAAATTGATAATCGTTCATTTTTTATAAACTATTCTAATAAGAGGACAAATGTTTTCATAAAATGTACCATTTTTTTCTTAAAAAAATAAAAAAGATCGCTTTTGATGTGAACCCATAAAGTTGGACACGTTATTATTTAAGCGCTTAAACTTGAGGATTGTTCTCTGTATGCTACAGGGGATAATCCTTTTAGT
>NZ_JAQFIQ010000046.1 GCF_029504745.1 Breznakia sp. PF5-3
TTAACATTTCAAGACAAACCTTAAAGAAGCTCAATTTATTACCTGTTTGTAACGTTTTTTAATACTTTAGGTATTCCTTAGTTGAATTAAGCGTTATTTTATTACCTCTATAAGTTTGATTCAAACGAGATACTTGATTAGAGACTCTATGAATTCGTTTATGGGAAATATGACCATGTAAGACCACATCGTGCAAACGGTGGACTTACTCCTTATGCACAAGCGTTACAAAAAGAGTTGACTATCACACGAAAAGACGATCTATCTTATTGATAACTCGTCTATATAAATTATATATATTTCACCTGTCTACTTTATTGTAGCCTATCCAATTACTAATCCAACTTCAAAGAGAATTCTTATATGATTCTATTATTCAACAATCTCTTGTTCCAACTTTATATTGTGCAATAGCATATAATCTATTACTGGGTCTTTAAATATCTTTTGCAACTTTTTCAGCCGTTTAACATCATTAGTTGATAAGGGCAAAGCATAATCTTGATATTTTTTTAATGTGGAAACATCCATCTTCATCGTTTGAAAAGGGATATTTGTTTTATTTATCAAATCTTGATAAATATAAAATCCTCCTGCATCAATATCTCCAAAGTGGTAAAACCTAACATCACTCTGTACTGCATTATAAACATAAACCAAAAAATCTCTACTTAGTGAATTATGAAAACCTCCTAAATATAATATCATACTTTCATGCGTGCTCATATCATAAAATGATGTAAGATTTTCCACGGTAATAACCCTTTTAACATCGATACTTAAAATCTCAAGCTCTTTTATATCTCTGCTTGCGAACACAAAACAATCACTAAAACCATTTAAATCAATTATTTGACTATTTATCTTTAGTTTGATATTCCCTTTTATATATATTTGTGAAGGGTTTCTTAAAATATGAAAACAACCAAACGCATCATATTCCGTTTCAACTGTATTCTCATAGAAGTCTTTTACTATGTTAAATATTTTATTCTTATACAATTCTAATTTTTTAGAATCCTGAAACACTAAAATAGAAAATTTTCTAAATGATATCTCCTCCTTCTGAGTCACCATCTTCTTTAAAATATTCATAATATCTAAAAAATCATCTAAAGAATTATTATCAATATAAGGACTTAATGTCTTATTTTTTTCCAATTGTCTTTTAATATATCTAGTAAATTCATCAATAAAGGAATACGTAGTTAATCCTTCTATTTCCTCTATAATTCTACTTTTGTAATCAGATTTTTCTTTTCGATTTAAATATTTATATATTCTCTTTATGACATCTTGATTCATATTCAAAATCACTTCTTTATTTCCAAATTCATTACTCCTACCTTTTAAAATAAAGTTAGCTTTGAAAAGATTTGATACTGAAATTTCTATTTTTTCTGTTTCGACAAAATAAGAGCTTTTTCCATAATGCGGAAACAATTTTGATATTTTAAGATAAATCTTTCTTGATGGAGCACTAAATCCACTTTTGAAATACTTACTATTTTCATACTTATCAATAAAATATGTAAGTATTTTATATTCATACGCTTTCATCTGTAATTACCTCTATAAAAGATTGCTCTTCATGCTTAATTACCAACAAGCTTGTATTGACGTAAGGAATGATAGTGCTTGCTCTAGAAGGTGGAACTGCAATAAATGTTTGAATATCTCTTTCATTATAAAATTTTATCATCTCTTTGATTCTTGGCTCATCCATGTTATTAAATGCTTCATCAAATAATACAACACACCCGAAATTCTCAACAGAATTTCGGTCTTTTATAATTTGTTCAAAACTTGCTGCCATAATCACGTAAAACGGTGTCTGTGTTTCACCACCAGATTTTCCTCTATTTGTTTTAGAAAAATAAGAAAATGCTCCATTCGATTTTGTGATTTTAATATCATAATCCAAGTAATTCCGATAATCTGTATATTTAGTAAGCAGCTTTTCAGTATCCGCATTATTCTCAGTACTGGATAAACGTTCAAACAGTTCATCCATTATTTTTCTTTGACTTTCATCTAATGTTTCTGATAATAGATTATCACTAATATAGTCTTTCCCTGTATGAATTATTTCATAGTATTCTTTAAATCCTGTTTTCGAAGTAGGAGAAATACAAAATTCATATGTTTCACCATTGAAATCGCGTTTTGATAAGTTCTTATTTAGAAAAAGTATATCCCTTTTTGCATTATCAATTTTTTCGTTTAATCCTGACACAAAGGAAGTTTGGAAAGTTTCCTCACTTTTTAATTTCGCTTGACGGGCTTTATCAATTTTATCAACAATTTCAATATCTTTTAAATACCTATATTTCTTAATATATTCTTGAATTGCTTCAATTGTATTTTCGTATCCAACATTAAAAACATTGTTATAATTTGTCATATCAACTGCAATATTTGTTGCTATAGTATTTAGTTGATATATCCACTCACTTTGCTTTCTTTCAATTTCCTCGCTTATTTTTTTAAAATTTCTTGAAAATCTTTTTTCATAATTCATTATCAACCTATCTGCTCTTTCAGTTGCGTCAATATGTTCAAGTTCATATTGAAGAATTCTTTCGCGGATTATCTTTAATTCCCTTTTATTATTATCGAAGTCTTTTCCTAATTGATTAAGTTCTACTTCAATTGTTACCTTTTGTGTATGGAATTCATATATTTTTTGCTTCGTAACTTCTATTCGCTCACTCAATTTTCCACTTTCTTCTTGAAGTGAAAGAATTGTATCATCCAATGTAATCTTGTTCAATCTTTTCTCTTGTATATTATAGTTACTTACAATCGACTGATATTCATCAATCAATTGTAAGCGATAAGAAAGTTTTTCAGATCTTAACGCTTTCAGTTGATTCAAATTTATACTAAGTTGTTGCTTGCGTTTTTTATCTGCTTCTATAATTGGTTTCAATTCTTCTAATTCCATCTCTATTTCTTTTTTCTGGATTTTTATAGCCCCTAAACCAATTACTGGATTCTTATAAATGTGAGGATTCAATGCTCTTACTGTATAATTTTTATACAGCATCACTGTTTTTGTAATTGCCGTTCTATATTGACGCAATTGGCCTATATCATCAACACACATTACATACCTAAGTAACATATTCGTATACCATCTAGCATATATGTTTTTGGAATCAACCTTTTCTGCCAACGTTCCTTTAATATCAATATCATTAAATCGCTTCAATTTTGCAACATCTACAATCCCAACACCAAAAATTCCATGTTTGCTCTTATACTCTTCATATGCACGCATTGCATATCCAAAATATTCTGGATCAACGATGATATCAAATCGCTGCGTATTCAAATAACCCTCAATTGCATTTCTCCATGTTTCATCTTTTACTTCCAAATATTCACACAAAGGTTTAACCTCAATATGCTTTCCATAATGATTAAAAAGTTTTTCTTTTAATAATTCAATTAGAGCATGAACTTCTGGCTTATAAATTAATTGATTTTGTTTTAACGCTTCATATTCTTTCATTTTTTCACTGAAGTAAGAAGTATCTTTTTCTGATTTATTGATTAATTCACGAACTTGGTCTTCTAATTTCTCCTTTTTGATTGAAATAGACTCAATAATTTCTAGAATGTACGACTGTAGTTCATTACTTGTGAAATTCCCTGATGCTACATACTCTACAAATTTTTGGTGAATTCTCAGCTGTTTTAATTGTGCTGCTTCTCCTCTTATTTCATTGACCAATATTTCATAGGCATTTACTTTCTTTTCTTTTTCTCTTTTTACTTCATCAAAACTTTGTTGAATCTTTTCCTTCAAACGATAAGACTCATTTTTAAACATAGAATTATTTACTTCATTCAATTGGTTCATATCTAACTCATTGTCTTGTTGCAATTGAATTAAGTTTGCATTTACTTGCTCCAATTTAGAAGTGAGTTTTTTCTCTTTTTCCTCTAACAAAGATATTAAATGCACAAAATTCTTTTCTTTAATTTTTTCCTTAACAAAATTTTGAATTTCTATTTTATTAGTAATTTCTCCATGGATTTTACTTTTTTCTATAATTGGTTCTAATGTTTCACACTCTTTTTGACTAAGTTTTAATTGTTCCTCTATTCGCCGATAATGCTGAATACTTTGTCTTAAATTATCAATATCAACAAAATCTTCTTTTAATAAAAAATCCATAATGAACTGATATACTTTATCAATAGCCTTGAAAGCAAGTGCCTTAGTAACTAAATCAAAATACTTTTCTTTAACTCCTAGCGCATTAGAAAACAATCGCTTGCTGTCTCTTATTGTATCCTTAAAAATAGCTTGTTGAGAATTATTATTCAAGTTGTTTTTAAATTCTCTTTTTGTAAGAATCTTTTTATTTATGATAAAAGACACTTGATTTATGCTTTTATCAACAATTTGAAAAAATTCACGCCAAGGTTTTCCCCCAGATGCCAAATCTGCAACTACCCCAAGTATTTGATAAGCCTTTGTTTTTTCATCATAGAATTCCAACACTATATAACTAGTCACATCCCCTGTACGCTTATACTCATTACCTTCCTCACCTGTTTTACAGCGCATATAAGTTTCCAGTGTCCTATCCCCTATATCACTTGCAGCTTTATTAAACTTACATGTCCCTATTGTTAGAACATATTGAACCGCATCCAATACTGTTGACTTACCACTTCCATTCTCTCCTGTAATGAGTGTGTTTTTATAAACCTGAAACTCTTGGTTTACAAAAGTATACCAATTAATCAATTTCACTTTTGTCAATGTCTTCATTGTTAACTCCTTGTTTATAATTTTGAATTCTTTCTTCAATTTCATTTATTTTATGAATAGGCAATATGTAATTTATTGTTGGATATAAAATCAATCTAGAATCATCATCTCTTAAATCTCCGATTCGCTCGCAAATATTATATCTCGATAAAAACTGATATAATTCTTTTAATTCTGTTATATTAATTCTTTTATCATATAACCCCGTTGCTTCAACTTCAGCATGCAATTCTCCCAAAGTAACGTTGATAAATTCTGTATCTTGCAATTCTTGAGACTTTTGAAAATACATTTTTCTCAGTAACAACAAAACAACTGAATAAATTTTATTTATATTCAAATGATTATAATTATTCTTATTTATAATGTAAACAACCTGATCAGCTTTGTTTATATAAAAATTGTAATCAATCAAAATTAAAAAATTACTGAATAACGATTCATAATCACTGATAAAATAATAATCATTTCTATCTTTTTTTCTCCCACCACATAAATAGTTAACAGATAATAATCGATTGAGAATTCTTGAAAAATTATCCCTTTGATAAGTAGACATATTAGAATAAGTCCTAAGAATATGTTCCATTTTATCTTCCATATTATTTTTTCTCCTTTATTATAAATTCTCTAAACTTGTATTGATTTGTATTTACAAGTGTATTTAATGGTTCTATTTTGTATTTTGATTTTTCGTTATATCCGTATAACCATGTTAAAACAAACAGGGATATATCCATTTGTTCCTTAAAATATACGGATCCATTTAAGACTGAATTACCATCTAATCTTTCCAAAATACGCTTCTCAATTGATTGCTGAGTATACTTACTGTTTACTTTAAGCCTATTTATTTCTTGCTCACGAATTAAATCATCCAATTTCACTTCTTTTATAGACTCTAAATGCATTGGTAACTTTTGCTTTCTAGATGAAAAAATTGAATGTGAGTCTAAAGTTTTATTAACAGACAATTCTACTATATTATTTAAACTTCCATCATATTGTTGCCCTGATTTGATAATTTCATTTATCTTTCCACCTATATCTTCTTTTACATTAATTAAAAACAGTATTCTGTTCGTTGCCGAAGCAACAAACTTTTCATTCTTTTTGCTTATTTCATTAATCAAATCTAATATACTTTCAAAAGAATCGATCATATAGTTTGTTTGTTCATCGAAAATATCATATGCTTTTTCATATGTTATATCTTTGCTATCCATTATATTTCTTACTATACAATTAATTTTTTCTTCTGAATTTCTAATTTCACTAATTGCAGCTATTATAGTATTTCTATATTTTAAAGGATGATCTCGGGTAGTCAAGTTATAAAAAGCTCTATCTACAATCATTAACTGATATTCATTAAGTAATGAATCCAATAACTGATTTAAATCATTTTTCATATTATCTCTTAATAATTTTTTAATATATCGTTTAATATTTGTATTTAAATTTTTTAATTTATTCATTAATTCTTTTGTTGTTCTGTAATGAGAGTCAAGGATCTTATGCCCATTATTTACATCAAATCTAACAAATGAAGAATAAATATTATATACCATACTTGAATATTCAACATCTGCATCTGCATCCAATTGAAATAATATGTTCATAATTGATGTTGCATAATCTTCAAAACTTGCATAAATTTGGTAATTATCCCCTTGTTCTTCCGAAATCCACCCACAATCTTTGAGCCTTTTATAAATATTATCTGCCCTTTCTTTTGGTGTTCCAGAAGCTATTTCATCAGTTTCTATAATATGTGAATTAAAATACTTAGTCAATTCGAATATCACATTTTCTTTTAAAGAAGCAAAAGCTGAGTCTTCTTTCATATAATCATACAATACAAATAAGCATTCACTAATCATACCTTTGTTAGAATTATTAAAAATATTGAAAAAATTTATAGGTAATGTCTCAAAAATATTCATTTTTCCCTCCACAATATTAAATATATTTCCTCTTATATTTTTAATTATACTATAATATTTAGTATAAAATAACCTTTTCTGATGCTTGGGTAGTATAAAATATCTTGTGTAAACTCTTGGAACTACCAATCCACGAGTAATAGTTAATATAGAAAAAGGGAACCGTTCCTAGTAGAATTAATTGTGACCAAACAATATTCGAAAGGAAGGTTACCCATGAACAATTTTAACACAGAAATCTACAAGGCACTATCACAAGGTTTAAGTATTGACCAAATTATTTGCAATGAGCTGCAAGAACAGCTTAATCATTTATGGATAGGCTACATGGAATGGCAACACTTTTGTAGACAAATTTTATAAGGTCATGTTTTGTCTATATTCCACAGAACTTTGATAACCTAAAGTTGAATGCACTCGCTTATTGTTGAACCAATATACGTATGCGGATAATTCTTGTTCCAAATTCAGCAATGATGCAAACGTTCTTTCGCGGACGAATTCAGCTTTGATTATTTTGAAATGTGCTTCTGCAACTGCATTGTCCTATGGATTTCCTTTTCTACTTAAGGATCTATCAATTCCAAATGTTTCTAATACATTATCGATTAAATGATTATCAAATTCATTACCTCTATCTGTGTGGAATATATCATATTCAAATAGATTTCCTTTGATGCTTAAAAATGCTTGTTTCACAAGTTTTGCATCTTTATATTTCCCACAACTATAACCTACAATCTCTCGATTATACAAATCGATAATTACACAAATGTAATTCCATTGGTTATTCACCCTAACGTACGTTAAATCACTTACTATGACTTCCTTTGGCATTCTCTCATCAAATTCTCGATTTACTTTATTTTCTATGTTTGCTTTATTAACAGTTGTCTTATGTACTTTATATTTCTTCACTGTATATACTGATACAAGCCCATTTTGATGCATAATCCGTGCAATTCTTCTTGATATACAAATGCCTTGTTTCGCTAATAAATGCTTGATTCCCCATGTTCCATAGACTTTCTGGTTATCATCAAATATTCTAACTACAATATCATTGTAACTATCAACCTTTGTTACCACATCTTGGTATTTATAATATCCAGACCTCGAAATATTTAATGCCTTACACATTTTCACTACCGAATATTTGTGTGCATTTGCTCTGATTACTTTTACTTAGGACGTAATCAGAGCTGCTTGCTTCTAGGTGCCCTTGGGGCATAAAATATCGTTCTCCATTTCAAGCTGTTTATTTCTTTTTCTTAAAGCAATTAATTCTTTTTCTTCTGGAGTAAGGCTATCTTTTGTTTTGAATGATCCTGCTGTATCCGCCTGTTTAATCCATTTTGTTAATGCTGAAGGGGTTAAATCATATTCTCTAATAATTTCGGGCTTGGGTTTTCCACTTTGGTATAAGTTTACCCTTTACTGTTTAAATTCACTTGTAAATACTTTACGTTTTCTTCTTGTTGTCATTTTCTTTTCCTCGCTCTTCTATTTTACCATGACAACCTTATCTTTTCTGTTTACTTTATTGTAGCCTATCCAATTACAGCAAAAGTAATCGTAATACCCTTTATACAACCACATATAAACCATTTTAACTGCCATTTGTTTTTAGTCAATATAAAACCATTGGTAGTTTTCTTTTACCCTTACATACCTTTTATTGTCAGTATTAATACTCCTCTCTACAAAGTCTATTATGTATCTTATACTTGGTTTATGAAAGTGAGGAATATAATATGACAACTGATATTAAAACTTCTCTGATAAATGATTTATGTATTTCAATCCAAGACACAATACTAATTGGGATAGAGCAGCAACCTAATGATTTTATTTATCTAATAAATACGATTAATCTACTAACAGCATTTCAAAATAACGGTATTAAAATTGATACTACTATCTTCACAGATATTTACATGGATAACCTTTATAGGGAGATACGAACATTTCTATTGAAACCCTACAAAATTGAAGAATAGTGTATACAAACTTATAGGCAATTTCGATTGTGACCAACCTTTTCCTTACGACATAATTGCTACCCTAATTCAAATATACACTTATTTTATTGCAGTTATATACTTTTCTATAGCAATATGTAAAACTAAATAGCACATAAAAACAGTACTAACTTTGTCTATTTTGTTAGTACTGTTTCTTATGTATTGCTTGTATTTAGTTAGTAGGGTTATTAGTATCGTGTTGTATTACAGGTTATTACTATTACGTTTATACCTCCTATGCATTAACACTATACTTCCTATCTCCGCGCATGTACTGATTTTAAATATTTCTCGCTTCTGGTATACTATCTCTAAAATTCTGAATGAAATCCTTTTGATTTGAAAATACTTTAACAAATGAAGAGTCTTCTGAAATTATTTCAATGATACTCAAAGAAGGAAAGTATTTTTCTGTTTTATAAGTTGGAAGTTGATTTTTCAATACATCTTCTAATGAAGTAGTTAAAGGAAACGCTATGATTATTCCCCAAATAAATTGAAGGGTTTCATTTTGAATTAATTCGTTAAAATCTTTTCCTGTTAACCATATGTAATCATGTCTTTTATTTTCCAATTCCTCAGTTGGATAATAATTACATTCATACTGTGTAATCAACCAATTATATTGACTTGTATTTATTTTACATGCTTCAACTATAACATTTAAATCAGTGTAATATATTTTTGAATTATTATAATAAATGTCTCTTCCTTGTAAAATTGCTCCATCCATTCTTATTCTCCTTATTTTCTAACTGGTGTTCCATTAATCCATTCCCAATAATGTTCATGTGGGAAGGTATGTGTACCAGAACCATTTCCATGTAAGAAATCAATATCCTTAATCATATTACCATTACTATCATAAAATCTTCTTTGCCACAATTCACCATTCACATACAAATCTTGGCTAGAATTTGGTGTAGAAGTTTTTGGTAAATCCCCACTTCTACCATTTACATTTTTATGATTTGACATCTTATCTGATTGGCTACCCCATTTATCACCCGAACCCTATCCATTATTTATTGGTAGTCCCATAAGTGCGAAAGAACCAGTGCTTATTCCTACACTTGTTAAAAATAAGATTTCATCAAAGTTTGTTATGTCTTCTCCTGCTATTATTTTAGCACCCAGTGCTATTTGAGTTGCTTGTGCTGTTATTGCTGCATTTTGTGCCGCTGTAACTCCTGCTGGAGTAATTGTTAGCATACCTCCTCCAGCTAATCTAACTCCTCCTATTGCGAGATTATAAAATATCCTCCTGCAGTTGTTATCAATCTGTATGAATTTTAATATACTTAATCTATAAATAGATCTTAACTATTTACTAAAATATTCAGATATCTTAATATCGTTAATTTCTTTTCCATCTTCTGAGATTTCATATAATTCCTTTTCAGAATAAAATTTAATCTCTTTATTAACATTATAAATTGCATAAAGCACTTCTGTTTTAACTGATGATGAAATATCTAATCCATCCTTATTATATAACTGCTTTAATTGTTCATAAATAAACTTTGATGTCTCATAATCATTTATCGAACTCTCATCAGTTCTAACATTTGGTATGTATGCATTCAATATTCTAGTTTCTTCTTTTAAAATCTCATTTCCTTTTTTGGATTCATTCAAAGTTTTTGTAAAAACCGATAACTTATCTCTGTACATTTCCAAATCATAATAATATATATTCCTAATATACTGAACCCATTGATTTAACTCAGAAAAGAAAATTGATTCATAATCATCAAACTTATATTTTTTTATTGCTTCTTCTAATTTTGACTTAGGCTCATATAACTTAATTAGTGACTCTTTTATAGCTACTAAATCAAATTTTTCTGATTTATTATTATAAAATATTTCTATTTCAACTTTACTTAAATCATACTGTTCTTTTTTTGCGTACTTCCATGACTCATCAAAATCCATTAATCCTATATTATTATATTTTACAGGTTTCCCATTTTTCAAATTAAAAAGTTCTATATTTTCTTTCTCTAAAGACACTTTCTTACATTCATTTTTATTATTTTCACAAAAACTAATTATTATTTTATCAATCTTATAATATGTTGTTCCTTTTATTACTATTTCAAAATTGCTTAATGATTGGTCATATTGATTGTAGAATACATATTTTATATCGAAAATTTCTCCACTTGAAATCAATTCTGGGGATTTATTGTAAAATCTTTCAATTTGTTTTTCTTCATAGTCTGTCATTTTATCAATGTTTATTTCACTTTTCTTATCTGTAACAAAATTAACCAGTGAAACACTAAGAATTATTACAGATACGATTAATATACTTACTAATAGTGCCTTTTTTTTCATTTCTTTCTCCTCGCATAATAATTTTAAAAATATGAATTGCTTATTTTTTGTGTGCTGATATTAATCTTAGTTTTTACTATTCAAACATTTATTATGAGCATTGACTTAAAGCATTTAACAAAACCTGTAAACTCCCTGCATATGAGTATTCGTCTTTTATTTCGATAACTATTTCCTTTATAAATAGTCTTTTTTTGTAAATGGTTATTTTAAATTTTCTCTAGTTGATCCATTTCCAAAAAATTATACTATTGCTACATATTTTCCAATTTGCTCGTCTTTACTTGAATCTCTTGCATAACTGATAAAATTTGTATTTCCATAATAGCTATTCTTTGCTGAATGATATTTCCTTACTGCTACCATTATCATTGAATTCACGCTACTCCATAAAGGATCTCTTTCTTGATGTACAGGTGAATCCCCTTTTCTAACATTAATAATCCATGTACTTTGTTTACGAATACTTAACCCTGCATTATCAGTTATTTAGTTCATAATCTATCATTAGCGCTAACCCTTCTTTGATAGTATTATTCTATCATTCATTTTTTAAAATATTCATTAATGTTTTCATCCCATTCTTCTCCATTGACAATAGAATTCAGTTTTCCTGCATTATACAATTTCATACTATCATTACATTTATTAATTACGTGTATCAATTTAGATTTAACTGATGAAGATAAATAATCAGTTTTTTCATAATACAATTTTTTTAAATTCCTATATATTTCATTAGCCGTTTCTACATTCTCAATTTCTGTATCTCCGTATGATGGCCAAAAAGCATTTGGTATAATAGTATTGTCTGATAAAATTTCTTTTTTATATTTCGATTCTACTATTGTTGTAGTGAAATCGGTTAATTCTTTCAAATATAATGAACTATCAAAATAATATAGATTATGTAAATATTCACTCCATTCATTAATACCTTTATTATACATCTTTCCATTTTCTTTAGAATATGAACCAACTACCTCATATATAGTTTTTGAAGGTTTGTATAAATTAATCATTTCATTTTTATTAAATTTTAAATTCAATTTTTCTACCAAACCATCATAATAGATTTCAACTTCAACCGATTCTATATTAATAGTTTTATTTTTTCGTTTTGAATATTCAAAATTATTATCAACATCGCTAAAACTGAAGCTATTATATCTTATAGGTACTTTTTTATTGTAATCAAACAGTCTGATTTGTGAATTTTCTACATCTCTTGATATACAATTGTTTGAAGTGTCATATTCACAAAATTTTAATTTTATTTTCTCAATATCTATAAATTTATCCCCTTTCATTACGACGTCAAATGAACTTGTCATGGGGTCATAAACATTATAAAATACATATTTCACATCAAAATTTTCTCCATAAGAAATCAGATTAGGAGATTTATCATAAAAAACTTCTATATTCTTCTTTTCAATATTACTCATCATAGAGTCATCTATACTTTTTGAGGTGCTATTTATCCACAAATTTACACCTGCAAATATAACTATTGCAAGAAGCACTATTATAAATAGTACTTCTTTTCTCCCAAAATTTAATTTCTTTTTTCTCATAAATCCTCCATTATTTATATAACAGCATTATAATATTTAACTAATTTATCCTTAGCTGAATTATGATTTTTATAGGATAAATAATTAAACCCAAAAAGACTATTTTTTGAATCATAATATAATCTTATTGCATATGTTACTAATCCATCCGTGCTATTCCAAAGGTCATCAACCGCACTATATAATGATGGATCATCATTTCTCACATTCTTTGTTAACAATTCTTTAATCTAATATTTTTCCCGCCTTGATCTGTAGCAATTTTATACACTGAGTCAAAAGAAAAAGAGGAAAGTTTAATTTTTCTTCGAATGCCACCTTTGATAAATGAGCCCATTTCCTAGCAAAATTTTCTGCCCATAATTTCCCATCCCTATCTACGTACTTATAAGGGTAGGATAAGGTGTAGTTATACCGATTCTGTGTTCCTACATCTTCTTTCTCTCCTGCATAGTTGTTATCTATCTGTATGAAGTTTCCTATACTTGGATTATAAGTGAATAATAGAAATAGATTTATTTCATTAATCCTTTATTTTATAGCATTAAAAATGCTGTGATTATTTTTATACTATTTATTACCCAAAATAAGTCTATATTTTAACATCCATCCCCTGACAAACTTATATATCTACAAATTTCCACATCATTATTATTTTCAAAAATCACCATATTTGTTTCTCTAATAAAATCCATATTGTTTATTGGAATCCTCCCTTTATAGGTGTCAACAATATCAAGTGTATCAGGATTAATAATATTTATTTTACCAAGTACCTCATATTTATCAATAACCTTAAAATTATTTAATGATATAATTTTTATTTCCCCATCTATCTCATACATTAAATAATTACTTTTTTCATTTATTACAAAATCAATTGGCGTTGTTCTATCTATTGTTTTATCAAAATAAACTATTTTCATATTATTTCTAATTGATATATGTTTTTCCCCAGAAATAACTAGGTATTTCAAAGACTTGTAATACTTGAAAATGTCATCATTAGAACTAAAAACATCTAATTCTACTAAATCATTTTGTGCCAAATAAAATGATTTAGTCATAAATTTTTTTGACTTCATTGGCAATTCAGTTGTTACAATAAAATAAGTCTTTTCCGTATTCAATCTACTGATTACATGTAGTTTTGAATCAAGTGATTGTTCCATAATTTTTTCTTCATCGCAGTTCCATTGTATTAATTTATTTTTATGCTTTTCACCCTCAAAATAAGAAAATTGAAGATACATTTTATTTGATACCATTGTCATAACATCCATTGTTATGCTATCTTCCATTAATTCTAATATTTTTTCTACAGAATCATTAATAAAGTCTATTTTTAATACATAATGATTATTGAAGAATACAAATAAACAATTATCAGCTTCAGAAAAACACCCTGCAGAAGGATAATCTATTCTTAATTCATATATTTTTTCATTGTTTGAATTATAAACCCTTACATACTTGGCAACATAAAGGGCGTATAGCCCTTTACTATATGATGTTGCCAATAAAGAAGTCCTCCTATATTTTTTAATAAGTTTCATTTGCATTCTCCTTTACTACCTTTATTTTTTTAATATACTATTAATATATTTAATCACTTATTAGATTATATTTAATATTATTTTCGTCGAATTTTTGATTCTCAAATAATTGCATACTCCAAACAATATAATGCCTATTTTCTCCATCAATTTTTAGTGTGATTGACTTATACTGGAAAAATCTCACATCTGCCTCATATTCGACTGTTCCTTTACCAACTATTACTCCAAAATATTGGCTTTCTTTTGATTCTCCTGGAACTTTAAAATATTTAATGTCATCATTAAGAATGTATCCGCCCTTCACATATCCTCCTTTAGAAATTTTTGACAAATAGAAAATATGATATGTATCTCTTGTATCTTCAACTATAGCTATATAAAAGTTTTTATATTTTATTTTAAGCTTTGTGTTTTTATATTCTGGTCTAATCCCATCAGAAGGAGGAGTATCATCTGAGTCAAAATACTTCTCAATTATATTTACTGAATTTTCATTATCTTCAAAGATAACACACCTTATGCATCCAAAGATGATAATCAAAGACAAAAAAGCAATTATTTTTTTCATTTTTTACATCCTTTCAATTAAAGAGTTAACCACTTGCTTTTGCTGATTTGCTTTCTTTGCATTGGCTGTGGCTTTTTTTGGACATTGCATTTACACCAGATAATAGTGATAATCTAAGCTTCGGTTTCTTTGCCTTATTCCCATCCCTATCTACATACTTATAAGAGCTAGATAAGATGTAGTTATATCTGTTTTGTGTTGCAATATCTTCCTTCCCATCAGCATAGTTATTATCAATCTATATGAAGTTTCCTATACTTGGATTATAATAATTAAAAAGTAGTAGACTATTTTTAATTATTATTTCAAAATTCTAATTTACATTCATATAGTCCAGTTGACTCCACACAATCACCAATTTTTCTATACTAATTGTAAAATCTCAATAATTATCTTTTACTTTACAATCAGAATATCCATATTATTTTCTTTCGTTATTTTTATACTTCCTCATTCCTTTGTATAAGCTTTCTTTTGCTAAAATTCAAATATGTTATTGTAAGAGCTGGCAAAGCTATTATAAAATTATCAAAATTTCTATTTGCTATCAACACTATCATATTTGCTATTGTTATTATCCATAAAGGGACAAGCAAAAAATATGCTGTTTTCTGCTTCCATGATGCTGTGTTGTTGAAACTCCCTAATTCAGTTAACAGATAAAAAACACCTAGTAAAAGTATGGTATTTCCAATTGAAAAAGCAAGAACTTTTATAATTTCAATTATTCCTATTGGGTTACAATATATTACACTAATTCCTAATAATAATATATACAATCCTATTATTTTTATCATCTTATATTCCTCCAATTAACACTATTTTTCCAACTGCACCTAGTCCAATTCCAGTCTTCCAAACTGCTTCAATTGTTGTATAACTAAAATCAAATGATCAACCCACATCAACACCTAATCATATAAATCCCCCTAGATAAATAGTCAAAAGGTGATAATGACAGTGATATTGGCACTTTCCTACAGAAAAGTGCCCAATATTTAATTATTCTTACATCCCATCATCATAAGGGTTTCTAGTTAAAATTTCTGCTATCTCTTTTTTCCCCATTTGATAATATACTTCATCAATAGATGATAAGATTTCTAGTCTTTTTTCAAAAGACCATCTTCTCCAGTCACCAGAAAAATCTTTTACTATATATACTGGTGGTGTAGACAACCTAAATGCAATATCCCAAAAAATAGAAAAACACAATTCTGATAATGTATATGTCTTATTATCCTTATGCAGTTCTCCACAATCTCCAATACCAAGTTTATGGTAACCTGCTTCATTTGAATAGATAATAACAAAAGGACCAAATTTATGCTTAGTTATTTGAAAATAATTTGTAAACATATAAGTTTCTTTTAAGTCATTTAATAATTCCTTTTTATATTTACTTTTATTTAATTCAGACTTTACAAAAACTTCCAATTCCTCTATATTAAATAGTTTGTCTTTCATTTCTTTATTCCTCCCACTTAGTAACCTAAATAATTATTGTCTAAATACCATTGAATAGGCTTTGGTAGGACATATTGTAGTCCGCCACCAGGTGACCTGGACTGTAACGTTACTGATTTTTCACTTCCTGGTACAGCACCATTATTTGGTGGATAATTCATACTTCCATCTTTATTATCCAACTTGTGTTCCCCGACCCCTGTCCAAAAAATTGATTTCATAATATACAAAATTAGACACTTCTCTATTAAAAAGTGCCTAATTTTGTATAAATTAAATGCCAAAATGAATTATATATTTTTTTTCTTTTATGGCTTCTTCAATTAGTTCTATTAGTTTTTTCACTTCACTTCTATTCTCATCTTTTATTACAACATTTAAGAATTCTAAAAGTGATTTTGGTGGAATAAGTGTTACTCCATAACGTGCCAACCCTTCATTAGGCCTATTTAAGTTATGCCAAAACGTCGGCATTTTTTTCAGGTTGGAAACCCATTCATTAACAAAATCATCTGAGATTTTTACATAATTATATTTATCTTTATCCGTAAAACTATAATCATACTCTAATTCTAAATGATCAATTATTGCAAACTCATTATATGGTCCCATAATTTATCTCCTTCTATAAATCCATCAACTTTTGACTTTGTAGCTCCCTTCAAGTTTTTAGAAAATTCTACTGCTTTATTCAAATAATTTTGCTTACTCGTTGCTCCTACTTCTGATCCGTGTTTAGCATAGTGCTTATCAAGTGAAGTTTGAGGACTATCATGACTACCTTTATCCCAATTCTTCTCTGCAGTATATTCACTACTCTCCGAACCCTGTACAAGAGAACCTAATTTCTAACTACATTGATATTGGACACCTCTCTATAGAAAAGTGTCCAATATTTAATTGCGTCTACATTATATCAACAAATAAACCTAATTCTTCAATTTTTTTTATACTATTCTTTTTTAAATTATCACATACACAATACATATAGTAATCATAGCCAAATTGAATTTTAAATTTATTATTAATATCTGTAAATTCACACCATATTAATTCTCTTAAAACTAGAGTGGCTAATATTAGTGCTTCATCTAAATCCAAAATCATTTCATTTTTTGCTTTTTTAAATATTTTTTCTGTTTTTGAATAAGGCATATCAAATGTTTTTTTCTTGATTTCTTCAAAAGAAAAATACTTTTCCATCTTTTTTACAATGATATTCTTAGAATTAAAATTTTTAAAAATAATACTAATCGAATCCAAATATTTTTTTTCCACTCTCAAATACATCTCTAAACTTAATTTAGTTCCATTAAATTCTTTTCCAATTTCTCCTACTGAAGTCCAATCATCTACAGAATATGCTCCATTTTCTACCCTATATTGAGAATTATATTTTGTTATTCTATATTTCATTTTTTTGTCCTTTCTCACTTTATGGTGCAATCCAATTCAAGTTAGCATCATATGTCCCCATTCGAGTGGATTTACTTCCTAGATTTTTAATTGAATCAGCCATCTTCCAAACCCCTCCACTATGTGCATCTACATCTGGGGTAATATATCTATTACCTTTTCGAAATACTTTTTGACCATGTGAATATTGGTTAGTATCTTTGTATCCTAGTTTATTTGCTGCCTCTGTGGCTTCTTTATTGGTCATAGGAGTCTTATTCGAACCCTTATTTTTATCTTTGTCTTTATTATTAGGATCCCCTGGATCAGAAGCAGTATTTGATGTGCTAGATGTTTTTACTTTATCCTTCTTTTTCGCATCTGCTTGCTCTTGCTTGTACCTGTTAATTTCATGATATTGTTGGCTATGTGGTGGGTACAATCCATCCCATTCTTTCCAATACCCTTTCCCAACGTTTACTCCTCCTCGATCACACATCTTCTTCCAAGCATTTGCAACTTCATTTCCTAACCCTACAAATCCATCTACTGCATAATCAAATAAGCCTAATGCTCCTGCTGCCAAAATTGCAGCTAATCCTGCTAATATTCTTCCTAAGGTATCAATGATTGGTGGTAATTGACCTAATACCTCTACATATCCAAGAGTTGGCTTAGGAGCTGGATTGTTTGTTTTCTTTTTTGTTGTATTAGCTGCGGCTTTTTTGGCCATTGCATTTGTACCAGATAATAGTGATGATCCAAGCTTCGGTTTCTTTGCCTTATTCCCATCCCTATCCACATACTTATAAGGGTTAGATAAGGTGTAGTTATACCGATTCTGTGTTCCTACATCTTCCTTCTCTCCTGCATAGTTGTTATCTATCTGTATGAAGTTTCCTATACT
>NZ_JAQFIQ010000047.1 GCF_029504745.1 Breznakia sp. PF5-3
ATGGACACCCTTGTCTTCGGCTACGGGTTAGCGACTACACCCCCCACAGTGGACTTTCACCACTAGATATATGCCATGCCTAGCACACCAAAAAAGGTATCACTCTAAATTGAGTTGATACCTTTTGGTTATTTAAGAGACTTCTATTTATTACATCTCTGCGTCTTGGACGCTTAGTTCTTCTTCATTGATTGCTTCACTTACAACATCGTTGCTAGGTAAGCTATCCTTTGGAACAAATGACATCAATTTATCTTCTTCACTTTCATCAATTGCATTTGCCGCTTCACGTTTTGCACGTAATTCTTCAGCTTTTTCTTCAATTAATGTGGAAGTTTCTCTTTCAACATCCAATCCTGTTCCCGCTGGTATTAATTTACCAATAATTACATTTTCTTTTAATCCGATAAGATTATCTTTCTTTCCTTTAATAGAAGCATCTGTAAGAACTTTTGTTGTTTCCTGGAATGATGCTGCACTTAGGAATGAATCTGTCTCTACACTCGCTTTAGATATACCTAATAATACTGGTGTAAAGGTTGCAGGTTTTCCACCCGATAATAATGCATCACGATTAATTTTTGTAATTTGTGTTAATGATATCTGCATTCCTGGTATCAAGCTTGTATCATTACCTTCTAATACAACAACTTTTCTCAACATCTGACGTACCATAACTTCAATATGTTTATCAGAAATATCAATACCTTGAGATGCATATACCTTTTTAACTTCTTTTAAGATATATTGTTGAACTTCTTGAACACCAGCAACTTCTAGTAATTCTTTTGGCGCGACTTGACCTTCGGTGATTTTATCACCTGCAATTACTTCACTACCAACACCTAACCATGCACGAACTACTTGTGTAGGACCAATTTTATGAACGATACTTTCTGTTTCATTCGAAATCGTAACCTCTGTTCCACCAACACCTTCAAGTTGAGCAATCTCAGTAATAGTACCATTGATTTTTGCTAATACAGCTGCACCTTTTGGTGTTCTAGCCTCAAACAATTCTTCAACACGTGGTAACCCTTGGGTGATATCTCCACCACCTGCAGTTGCCACCCCTCCTGTATGGAAGGTACGCATTGTAAGTTGGGTACCAGGCTCTCCAATAGATTGAGCTGCCATAATACCAACCGACTCACCAACTTCAACTACTTTTCCTGTAGCCATGTTACGTCCGTAACATTTCTTACATACTCCATGAATTGATTGACATGTGAAGGCACTTCTAATGAACATACCTTTCACACCAGCATCAATAATCTCTTGTGCTTTATCTTCATCAATGAATTCATCTGCATCAACAAGTAATGCTTTTGTTTCTGGATGATAAACAGCATCTTTTGCATATCTACCAACCAAACGATCAAACATTGATTCTACAAGTGAATCTTGTTTACGGTCTCTGATTTCTTCAACCCAATATCCACGATCTGTTCCACAATCTTCTTCTTTTACAACTACATCTTGTGCAACATCGACTAAACGACGTGTCAAGTATCCAGACTCAGCTGTTTTCAAGGCTGTATCGGTCAACCCTTTACGCACACCATGGGTAGAAGTAAAGAATTCAGATACATTCAATCCTTCACGGAAAGAAGAATAAATTGGAACCTCAATTACTGATGGTTGATATCCTTTTGCCGATTTTGATTGTGATGGTTTCGCCATCAAACCACGCATACCTGCAAGCTGGGTAAAGTTTGAATCATTACCACGAGCTCCAGATGTAGCCATCATATTGATTGGATTTTTACGGCCAATCGCTTTCTTAAACTCAATCAAGATATCTTTCTTAACATCATCCCATAGTTTATTAAGATGACGTTCCCATTCTTGCATTGTAAGTTTTCCTTTGTTACGGTAATTCATTAGCTCTGTAGCTTTTTCTTTACCATAATCAACATATTGTTTCTTATTTGGAGCCTCTTGAATATCTGCTAAAGACACCGTAATTCCTGCAACTGTTGAATATTTAAATCCATTGTTCTTGATTTCATCAAGAATTTCAGATGTATCTTCTGTTGAATAACGTTTAAATACTTGCCCAATTACAAGACCAAGGTCTTTCTTTTTCATCGCTTCAACAACTGGCATTTTCGCAATCACTTCACGCATATCAGTACCCATTGGATAGAAATATTTGTCAGGTGTTGCAACAAAGTTTTCTTCACTTACCTCATTGATATAAGGGAAGTCTTTTGGGAAAATGTTATTAAAAATAACTTTACCAACAGTTGTTACCAAATAAGAATTCTTTTGTGTTTCACTAAACCCTTCTTTATTCAATGAACGAGCCATAAGCGCAATTCTCGTATGTAAGTGTACTTGCTTATTTTCATAAGCCATCAACACTTCATTTACATTACGATAAGCATGACCTTCATTATCTCCATAAGTTCTCCATAATTCTGCTTCTTGAGGACAATCTAAACCTTCATATTCTTTTGCCTCAACATAAAATTCTTCTTTTGTTTCTTCCATTGTTAAATAGAAGTTACCAAGCACCATATCTTGTGATGGTGTAACAATTGGTTTTCCATCTTTTGGACCAAGAATGTTATTTGACCCAAGCATTAATACATATGCTTCAGCTCTTGCTTCTTCACTTAAAGGAACATGAACCGCCATTTGGTCACCATCGAAATCCGCATTGAATGCTGGACAAACAAGTGGGTGAAGACGAATAGCACGTCCTTCTACAAGTTTTGGTAAATATGCTTGAATACCAAGACGGTGAAGTGTTGGCGCACGGTTCAATAGAACAGGGTGCCCTTCAATAACATCTTCTACAATATCCCAAACTCTTGGATCTAATTTATCAATCAATTTTTCAGCTGTTTTATGGTTACTTGCAATCTCGCGATTTACAATTTCATTAATAACATATGGTTTAAATAATTGAATTGCCATTTCCCGTGGAATTCCACATTGATACATTTTTAAATCTGGTCCTACTGCAATTACACTACGTCCTGAGAAGTCAACACGTTTCCCAAGCAAGTTTTGACGGAAACGACCTTGCTTTCCTTTTAGTGAATGTGACAGTGATTTTAATGCACGTCCACCAGCACCAGTAATTGGCTTGCTTCTACGTCCATTGTCAATCAATGCATCTACTGCTTCTTGTAACATACGTTTTTCATTTTGTACGATAATCGCTGGCGTTCCTAATTCCAACAATTTTTTCAAACGATTATTACGTGTAATAACACGACGATATAAATCATTTAAGTCACTTGTTGCAAAACGTCCACCATCTAGTTGAAGCATTGGACGTAAATCTGGTGGAATAACAGGTAATACACTCAATACCATCCACTCAGGTTTATTATCAGAATTTCTGAAGGCATTCACAGTATCCAAACGTTTAATCAACTTTTTACGCTTTTCACCTTGAGCACCATCCAAACTATCTTGAATAGCTTTATATTCTTTTTCTAAATCTACTTGTTCCAATAACGTTTTTATCGCTGCTGCACCCGTTTGTGCAGTAAATGCATCGGCACCATACAATGCCACATTTTCACGATACTCTTTTTCTGAAAGAATTCGTTTGTATTCTAATTTTGTATCTTTTGGATCCGTTACAATCCATGAAACGAAATATACAACTTCTTCTAACTGTTTTGGTGTAACATCTAAAAGCAATCCAATTCTAGATGGGATTCCTCTTAAATACCAAATGTGTGCAACAGGAGCCGCTAATTCAATATGCCCCATACGTTCACGACGAACACTTGATTTTGTAATTTCAACACCACAACGATCACAGACTACACCTTTATAACGAACTTTCTTATATTTTCCACAATAACATTCCCAGTCTTTACTTGGACCAAAAATACGTTCACAGAAAAGTCCATCACGTTCTGGTTTTTGTGATCGGTAGTTAATTGTTTCAGGTTTCTTCACTTCCCCATGTGACCACTTTAGAATTCTCTCAGGAGAGGCTAAATTAATTTGAATCGAAGAAAATTTATTAACACTCATTATTTAACGCCTCCTTAGTCTAATGCACTAATCAGTGCATCCATATCTGTAATATCTTCATTTGCTTCATCTATATCATCTGCATCAGCAACAATTTCTTCATCTTCATCAATATTGATGTCCTTGAATTCTTCATCTAGTTGTGCAGATTCTACTTCTGTATTTACTGGTATATCACGTTTTGGTTTATCATCTTCTTCTTTTTTATTTAAATCAACAAGATTATTATCGTCATCAAACATCTTCACATCAATTGCTAATGCTTGAAGTTCATGTACAAGTACTCTAAACGATTCTGGAATACCTGCTTCTGGAATATCTTTTCCTTTGATAATCGCTTCATACGTTTTCGTACGTCCTGCAATATCATCTGATTTAATTGTAAGAATTTCTTGAAGTGTGTGAGCCGCACCATATGCTTCTAAAGCCCAAACCTCCATCTCACCAAATCTTTGACCACCATTTTGTGCCTTACCACCAAGCGGTTGTTGAGTAACCAATGAGTAAGGCCCTGTAGCACGTGCATGCAACTTATCGTCAACCATGTGTGCCAATTTAATCATATACATAACTCCAACACTGATTCGCTCATCAAATGGCTCCCCTGTTCTACCATCATATAGAACCGTTTTACCATCTTTTGTCATTTCTGCTTCATCCATGATAGAACTCAATTCATCATTGTCAATTCCATCAAATACTGGTGTAGCAAATTTAACACCTAATTTTTTCGCAGCGAACCCTAAGTGGATTTCTAATACTTGTCCAATATTCATACGTGAAGGCACCCCAAATGGATTCAACATGATATCCACTGGTGTTCCATCTGGCATATATGGCATATCTTCAATTGGAAGAATTTTAGAGATTACCCCTTTGTTTCCATGACGTCCTGCCATCTTATCTCCTTCAGAGATTTTACGCTTTTGAACAATATATACTTTTACTGTTTCATTAACCCCAGGAGGAAGGTCATGTCCATCACTACGTTTAAATACACGCACACTATGAACAATACCATCACCACCATGTGGTACCTTTAAAGAATTATCACGAACTTCACGTGATTTTTCACCAAAAATTGCTAGTAATAATTTTTCTTCTGGAGAAATTTCACTTTGACCCTTTGGTGTAACTTTACCAACAAGGATATCTCCTTCTTTAACTTCTGCCCCAACCATTACGATTCCACGTGAATCCAGATTACGACATGCACTTTCACTAACATTTGGAATATCTCTAGTAATTTCTTCAGGTCCTAATTTTGTATCACGACAATCAATATCATAATCTTCAATATGGATTGAAGTATATACATCATCACGTACCAAACGTTCAGACATAATAATTGCATCCTCATAGTTATATCCATACCATGTCATATATGCAATCGTAACATTTTGACCTAAAGCCAATTCTCCATTTTGCATTGAAGGTCCATCAACAATAACATCTCCTGCTTCAATCTTTTCACCTTTTTTAACAATCGGAATTTGATTGATACTAGTACCTGCATTTGAACACTCAAATTTCTTCAATTGATATTCACGTTTTCCATCTTTTTCACTAACAACTACTTTGTCAGCATCAACGTATTCAATAACTCCATCACTTTTTGCTACAACTCCACTACCTGAGTCTTTCGCAATTTTATTTTCAATTCCCGTACCAACATATGGACTTTGTGGTTTTACTAAAGGAACTGCTTGACGTTGCATGTTCGCACCCATTAGTGCACGAGATGCATCATCATTTTCTAAGAATGGAATACAAGCTGTCGCTACTGAAACGATTTGTTTTGGACTTACGTCAGCCAATTCAACATCGTCACGATCCGCCAAAATGGTTTCACCATTCAAACGAGCTACTACTTGTTCATTTACCAATTTACCATCAATTACCTCATTCGCTTGGGCAATTACATAATCTGCTTCATCATCAGCACTTAAATAAATTGCTTCTTCAGAAACCGATCCATCTTTATTTACCAAACGATATGGTGTTTGAATGAAGCCATATTCATTAATTTTTCCATATGTCGTTAAATTTGAAATCAAACCAATGTTTGGTCCCTCTGGTGTCTCGATTGGACAAATTCTTCCATAGTGAGAAGAATGAACATCACGTACTTCAAATCCTGCACGCTCACGAGATAAACCACCAGGTCCTAACGCTGAAATACGACGTTTATTCGTCAATTCAGCTAATGGATTTTGTTGGTCCATGAACTGTGATAACTGTGAACTAGAGAAAAACTCTTTAATCGCAGCTGTAAGAGGACGAATATTCGTTAATTTTTTGGGTGTCAATGTTTCAATTTCCGCAATTGACATTCTTTCTTTAACCACTCTCTCCATTCTTGAAAGCCCTATTCTAAATTGATTTTGAATAAGTTCTCCAACCGAACGAATACGACGATTACCCAACATATCAATATCATCACTCTCACCAATATTTTCCATTGTGTTCAATGTATATGAATACAATGCATACATATCTGAAACAGTGATTGTATTTCTCTTAATAAATGGATCATTTCCAATTACTTTTACTGGAATATTATCTCCATCATGAACTTTTACTTCTTGTACTGCACATCCAATTAAGTAAGCATATACTTTTTTACCACTATCAACAATTGCTTTCAATTGTGTTTCTTGTGCATCTGATAAAGGTGCCGCTTTTTCTTTTTCAGCGAATTCAAAAGTAAATGGTTCGCCGTTTTCATCAACCAAATCATTTCCTTTTTCATCTGTTAAACGCCCTAATGAGTAAAGGGTTTGACCATAACTCATAACAGCTTTGAAATTCTTTTTATCCAATTCCACTGCTTTAGCGATAATACCACCATAAACAGTAACTTCATCAACTTCTTTAACCAATACTTTTACATCATTCTCACTCAACACATGATTTGCTTCAAATGTTCCTTTTTTCATTTCAACATCTTCTGCTAAAACACGCCCCACAAGAGCAAGATTATAAGAAGTAGGAATAACTACTTTATCTGCATGATAGAACAATGTGTTGTATGGGAACGCATTTGTATGCATCCCTTTTGCCATCTCTTCACGTAATGTATTACGGATTTCGCGATTCACAAAAGTTCCACTCTTACATAAAACTTTACCATTCACATCAAGCACATCATGAGCAAGATAATTATTTGTCATACGATCAACAACAAACAATTTCTTACCAAGTTTAAATCTTCCAGCTTTCGTAAGATCATAACGACGTGAATCAAAGAATTTTGCATTCATCAAAGTGATTGATCCATCCAAAGTAGGAATTTCATCTGCTCTTTGATTTTCATAAACGCTTAAAAGTGCTTCCTGTGTAGTCGCAACTTTATCACTCATTAGTGTATTCTCAATTTCTTCATATTTTCCAAAGTATGAACCATATAGATTCAAATATAATTCTAAAAATTCTCTTTCTTCCATATCTTCAGGAACATCTTCAACCAAATCACGATCAAGTGACTTTAAGAAAATCTTCATTTGATCAGAATCAAAAGCATCAATATTATTATCTAAGTCAATTGACATCCCAAGTGCCTTAAATAAAATTGTTGACAACATTTTACGTTTTCTATCAATACTCATGCTGAGCATTCTTCCTGATGTTTGCTTCTTAATTTCACTCATGAATTCAAGCCATGTACCACGACTTGGAATCAATTCTGATTGGTATATTTCACGACCCGTTTTTTCTTCAAAACTTGTCAAAAAATATGCTCCTGGTGAACGTACAATTTGTGATACGATTACACGTTCAGCACCATTAATTACAAAAGTCCCATTATCCGTCATTAATGGGAAATCACCAAGGAAGACATCTTCTTCTTTAGAAATTAATTCCCCTGTATTTGGATCCTCAATCTCCAATTCCATTTTCGCCTTTAAAGATGTTGCATAGTTAATTTCACGATATAGTGATTCCTCTGCGTTAAACTTTGGCTCTTCAAATTCATAATCAACGAATTTTAACTTAATATTTCCACCATGATTGGTAATCGGATATATTTCATTAAACACTTCTTGAATTCCTTCATTTTTAAACCAGTTAAAAGAGTCCGTTTGAATCTCCACAAGATTAGGTAACTCAAGGTCCCCACTCACTTTTGAATAATCTCTACGTTCCGCTTTTTTACCAATTTTTACAGTACGATAAGTGTCTTTTTTTGCCATGAATGCCATCCTTTCTATTCTGTTTTAAAACAACTTAAAGGGCACACGCCCCCATTCTAATTATTTATTATTATGCAATTTAATATATTACCAATAAAATGTCAAATTGTCAATTCTTTTTTGCACATAAAATATAATATCCTTGATCCTTCTTTATAATTTCACAATTCCCAAAAACCTCATCAATATATTTTTGAGCACTTTTGGCACCATGTGATTTACGTATTACAACATACAAGCATCCTTTTGAATGCAAATGTTCATAAGACTCTTTAAACATTTTATAGATTACTTGCTTTCCCGCCCGAATAGGAGGATTGGTAATAATACTGTCAAAACATTCATCATTAATAGAATCAAAAATATTAGATTTTATGATTGTCGCTTTCACATCATTGCGTAATGCATTTTCCTCAGCTAACTGCAAGGCTCGTGAATTCACATCAACCATCCAAACATCCTTATCCACATAAGTTTTCTTCAGAATGATACCAATCGTTCCATAACCACAACCAAGGTCTAAGATTTTAGCTCCTAAATCTGCATCTTTTATTGCATTTAATAACACTTTACTCCCTTCGTCAATCTCATCTTTTGAAAAGACGCCATTGTCACTTAGAAAGGAATAATCAAAACACCAAAACCGGAAAGAGATTTCCTTCCGGTTACTTTTTAAATGTTGGTTATCATCAAAATAATGATTCATAGCTCCACATCCTTTGGTGTTTATTATTTTAATTATTTAACTTCTACTGCAGCTCCAGCTTCTGTTAATTTTGCTTTAATTTCTTCTGCTTCAGCAGTTGGGATGTTTTCCTTAACTACAGCTGGCGTAGCTTCTACTTTTTGTTTTGCTTCTAATAAACCTAAACCTGTAATTTCTCTAACTGCTTTAATTACGTTAACTTTAGATCCACCTACATCTGTAATTGTAACTGTAACTTCTGTTGGTTCTCCAGCAGCAGCACCTTCATCAGCTCCAGCTCCTGCAACTGCAACTGGTGCAGCAGCGCTTACTCCAAATTCTTCTTCAATTGCTTCGATTAATTCGTTTAATTCTAAAATTGTCATCTCTTTTAGTGATGCAATAACATCATCTTTATTTAATTTTGCCATTTCGCTTTTCCTCCTAATGTTAATTGATTAAGCTTCTTCTTTTTGATCTCTAACTGCACTAAGTGCATATGCAAACTTTCTAACAGGTGCTTGGAAACATCCAAGGATCATTGAGATCATACCATCGCGGTTTGGTAATTTCGATAATTTTGTAAGAGTATCGATACCAACGACTTCACCTTCTACTACTCCAGCCTTGATAACTAATGCATCATGGTCTTTCGCAAATTTAACAAGTACTCTAGCTGGTGCTACAGCATCTTCACCAAATGCAATTGCGTTTGGTCCAGTTAAATTTTCTTTTAACCCTTCAACATCTGCCTGTTCAGTAGCTCTTGTAACCATTGAGTTTTTGTAAACTTTAAACTCAACACCTTCACTTCTTAGATCACGACGAAGTTGTGTTACTTCAGCAACGCTCAAACCACGGTATTCAACAACTACAGAACTAGCTGCATCTTTGAATTTTCCAGCGATTTCTTCAACCATTGCTTTTTTTGAGTCTAATACTGTTTGGTTCATGTTTAACCTCCTAATTATATATGTACAATATACCTAAGAGTATAAAAACTCGCTCTTGTCATAGACGAAAGCGAGTGAAAAATTAATATCTTTCTCTAACCTCGGTAACATGATTAAGCATAAAGCCGTTACTGTCTATGGCATATTGAAACATTGTTATTCTATATGGTTTTCAAACTAAAGTCAAGTTTAAACTGCAACTTTAATTCCAGGCCCCATTGTACTACTAATTGATACATTCAAGAAGTATTGACCTTTTACTGCAGCTGGACGAGCTTTCGCAACGATATCGAAAAGTGTATTAAAGTTTTCAACAATCTTTGGTTCGTCAAATGATACTTTTCCAATAAGGACATTGATATTACCATCTTTATCAACACGGTATTCAACTTTTCCTTTTTTAATATCTTCAACAGCTTTTTTCACATCCATTGTTACAGTTCCTGTTTTAGGGTTTGGCATCAAACCTTTTGGTCCTAAGATTTTTCCTAGTTTTCCTAGCTCACCCATCATATTAGGTGTTGCTACGATAACATCAAAATCCATCCATCCCTTTTTAATATCTTCTAATAATTCTTTACCACCAACAAAATCTGCTCCAGCATCTTTTGCTTCTTGTTCTTGTGGTCCTTGTGCAATAACACAAACTTTTTGTGAACGACCACTACCATTTGGTAATACAATCGCTCCACGGATTTGTTGATCTGCATGACGTGGATCAACATTTAATCTTAATGAAAGTTCAATACTTTCATCAAATTTCGCATAACTTGCTTTTTTCATCAATGATACTGCTTCTTCAATTGAATAAGATTTTGTACTATCAACTAATTGAGCAGCTTCCAAATACTTTCTACCTTTCTTAGCCATAATTTCCTCCTATTCCATACCTTCCACAACAATACCCATGTTGCGAGCAGTACCTGCAATAATCTTCATTGCTCCCTCAACGTCATTTGCGTTAAGGTCTTGCATCTTATATTCTGCGATTTCTTTTACTTGATCAGCACTTACTGTTCCAACTGAATCTTTAGAATCTGATGCACCTTTGTTAATTTTTGCCGCTTTCTTCAACAAAATACTAGCTGGCGTTGTTTTTAATACGAAATCAAAACTTTTGTCTTCGTATGCTGTAATGATAACCGGAACGATATCTCCTTGACGTTCTTTTGTAGCATCGTTAAATGCTTGTGTAAACTGAGGCATGTTAATACCTACAGAAGCCAAAGCAGGTCCTGGTTTCGCTCCCCCAGCAGGGAATTGTAGCTTCGCTACTTTTGCGATTTTTTTCTTACTCATAAGACACCTCCTATATTTGGTCTTATGCAGTGGTGAAACGAAGAATCGCGTCTTCTACCACGCATACCTAAAATCAGGCTATTTAATAATATAACACATACCCCATAAATGCAAGGAATTTCTCCACTTATTTAGATATGTTTTATAAAGCAAAAAGGATACTACATCCTATTCATTTTATATTCCTATATTAATCATATCCTTCGATATTAAATTAATATAATCCCTTTAACACTACTAAATCTTTCTTTTCATATCGATTATGTCCTGGCATACTCTTTTTATATTTCCAACATGCAATTGCGTCTTTCAAAGACTTTCCTTTATTATCCTTGAAAAAGTCTCTAATGTACGTATTATATTCAAATTGCTTATCAATTTTTTCTGGTTTTTGAGCTACAATGTTTGGATATGCTTCAATTGCTTCTTGATATGTCTTATCCGAATTTTCCTTTAACCACCGTTGAAACGCCACTTTAAATTTAAATCCTGCACCTAAATGGTATTCAAAAAAGGCACGCTTCTTTTCACTATAAGTTACAGGTGTTCCAATCTTAGTAGTTAATGTAATTTCTTTATCATCTTCTTTATTAACTTTACGTTTATAACTCAATTTTTCTCCCGTATCAAGATAATGCACAATACGTTTATTTAAATCTTCTTTTTTCCCACCAATTGCTAGTCCTTCTTCACGACAAAATGATATCAGCTCTTCTTTCAAATAATAATACTTTTTAAATTCTTTACTATCTAAACCTTTCTTAAGCTTTGCACGCACAACCTTTACCTCCTCTTATAATAAAAAAAACAGAAGAAATAATTATTCTTCTGTTTGTGGCATTTCTACTTCTACTGTATTTACAAATTCTACTTTTTCAAGTTCACCAAAACCAATTTCAGTAGGTGTTTCTCTACCAAACAACGTTGTCAATACAACAGCTACTTGATTTTCGTGATTCAACTCTTCTACCGTTCCTTCTACATTTGCAAAAGGACCACTTAGAATTCGTACATGATCTCCGACTTCGAAATCGATATTGATTTTCTTTTCGCTCATACCCAAGCGTCTAAGAATTGAATCAATTTCTTCTTCTGCAACTGGGAATGGTTTTGCACCACCACCACTTGATCCAATAAATCCTGTAACACCTGGTGTATTACGAACAATATACCAAGCTTCATCAGTCATGATCATCTCAACAAATAAATACCCCGGAAAAAGATTTTTAACCTTCTCTACCTTTTTTCCGTTTTTATATTCAATTTCACTTTCTTCAGCAACAATGATTCTAAACAAGTAATCTTGTAAGCCCATCGTTTCAACACGACGTTCCAAGTTTTCTTTTACCTTGTTTTCATGTCCTGCATACGTATTTACAACATACCATTCTTTATTTATTTGACTCATATTATATACCTAATAAATCATTTATGAACCACGCATTAAATGCTGTACATAAAACAAAGAACAATGCAAATGCAGCAGTAAAAATTAAAACCGTTCCACTGTCGATCGCCAAGTCTTTTGGTTTTGACCAACGAATACGTTTGATTTCTGCAATAATTCCACGGATGCTAAACCATTTCAACATACTGTTTACCTCCTATTTCGTTTCTTTATGCAATGTGTGCTTACCACACTTTTTACAGTATTTTTTTATCTCCATTCGCTTAGAATGGGTTTGTTTATTCTTTTGAGTCGAATAATTTCGTGATAAGCATTCACTGCAAGTCAAGATAACTTTTTCACTCATATTCTCACCTCATCGCTCTAATACTTTATCACAACAAGGCCTATTAGTCAATGAATCTCACAAAAAGTGCACACCAAAAAACACTATTTGAATACTTCGCTTTTGATATTTATTTAAATTGAAACAAAACTTCTCAGCAATCGTTTTATTTTATATAAAATATTATCGATTTTCTTCTCATTTTCGCCTGTCATAGTTGCAATTTCTCGATACGAAAAACCTTCTTCCCAACTACGATATATTTCCTGTTCTAAAGGACTTAGCTTCTTAATAATCATATTAATTTCTTCCATTACCGACCCAATATAGGCTTCCCATTTTGGATCTCCATAATGAGTAACATTTGCTATCGTATCTGATATTTTGATACCTTCATAGTCATTAATTAATTGGTCAATAGAAATAGCTTCTCTATTTGCTCTACATATATCGCTATATACATGCCTCATATAGTTAAACACTGCTCGTTCCATAACTATCTTAAAATAGGAACTGAAACGACATCCCATATTTTCTTTATAACTATTCACTGCACTACATAATGAAATTAATGCTATTTGATAAATATCATTAATTTCACAACTTGTTTTTACACTGTTTGAATATCTATGTGCATAAGCCATTAATATTCTTTGATATTTATTAATTAACTGTCTAAGTGCATCCTCATCTCCTTGACGATAAAGGTAAAGAAGTTCGTTATCATTTTTTTGACGATTCTCCATCTCTCATCTCATCCCTTCTATTGTTAAATATTTCATACAACAATACTCCACATGCAACAGAAGCATTCAACGATGTCACATGCCCTTCCATTGGTAAAGAGATAAAATAATCACAGTTTTTCTTAACAAGATTCGATATACCAAAGCCTTCACTTCCAATAACCAGCACTAGTGGCATCCGATAATCTACAGAATGATAATCACTTGCGTTTTCCATATCTGTTCCAATTACCCAAAACCCTTCGTCCTTAAGTGACTGTAATGTTTTTGATAAGTTCGTCACTTTACATACCGGAACATGATCAATCGCGCCTGTGGAAACTTTTGCAACCGTCGCATTCAATTCAACACTTCGGTGCTTACCAATAATTACACCATCCACATTGACAGCATCACATGTTCTTAGAATTGCCCCTAGATTATGAGGATCCTCAATCCCATCCAACATTACCAACAAAGGATATTTCCCTTTTGGATGTTTCAATACTTCTGATAATTCATAGTACCGATAGGCATCAATTGTCGCTACAATGCCTTGATGATTTTGAAAATTACTCAATTGATCCAAACGCTTCTTGCTCACTTTAGATAATTTTATCCCCTTATAGTATATTACCGATAATATATCTTTGTCCTTAAAATTTTCAAAAATATTTATTTCATAAATCTTTTTATCATCTTCCAGTAGCTGTTTAACTACATTTTTTCCATATACATATTGTTTCATTTTTTATCACCTAATGTTAGTACAATCTGTAATAATTGAGCTAATCTTTCTTCTTGCTTCTGCAAGTATAAATACCCCCATAATGCTTCAAACCCTGTTGAACTACGATATGTTAATACATCTGCATTTTTCGCAATGCTTTGTGTCTTACTATTACGTCCACGTTTAACAATCACCATCTCTTCTTCACTTAATAACTCATTATCCATAAAATATTTTAGAAAGGATGCCTGTGCTTTTGCACTAACATATCCCACGGTTAATTTCTGAAGTACATTTGGTTTTTGATACCCTAATGCCACAAGATATTCCCGTATTTGTAAAGAGAAAACAGCATCACCAATATAAGCTAAAGTTGTCCCATTCAAACCAATGATTTCCATTATAATAAACCTCTACTTTGCAAATTATTACGAAGTTCATCAGCTAACGCAAAATCCTTATCACGCTTTGCCTGTTCCCACTTATCAAATTCATCACGATCCTTCTTACTTACCTCAACGCGGGGAAGCAGAATCCCTAGGATACTCAACATTTTTTCAATTGTATACACGGTTTTTCCAACTTCTTCAAAAGCAATTTCTCTTTGGCGTAAACTTGCATTTAATTTCTTGTTCGCATCAAACAAAGCTTTAAATGCATTTGAAGTATTCAGATCATCTTGCATTGCAACCAAAAATGGTTGGTATATATCATCGACAATTTCCTCTACAATATTCTGATTTTTCAAAGCCAGTTTCACATATGCTTGACGAAGTGATGTTTGAAATTTCTCTAACTCTGTTTTCGCATTCTGAATCGTTTCTTCATTAATATTCAAAGGTGAGCGATAATGGGTTGATAACATCAACCATCTAACCGTATTACCTCCCAATTCATAAATAAAATCTTTTGCCCAAATTACATTACCAAGTGATTTCGACATTTTAGATCCATCAATATTCAACATTCCATTGTGGACCCAATACTTAGCTACATGACTATGATTTGCTGCACATCCTTGTGCAATTTCATTTTCATGATGAGGAAACTTTAAATCCATTCCACCACCATGAATATCAATCATTTGTTGATGAAATTCTTTTTCAATCATAACCACACATTCTGTATGCCAACCAGGTCTCCCTTGTCCCCATGGAGAGTCCCATTTTATACCAGCTTCTGTTTTTTTCCATAAAGTAAAATCAAGTGGATTTTCTTTTCTATCATTTTCATCAATACGAGCACCTACCATGAGATCTTCAATTTTTTGCTTTGATAATTGACCATAATCTTTTACCTTACTAACCCTAAAATATACATCACCATCAATCGCATATGCATATCCCTTTGTTTCTAAATCTTTAATAAAAGCAATAATCTCATCCATGCTATTCGTCACTCTAGGCGTTGCATCTGGAAGATCTGCATTAAGTGATAAACGATCTTCATTATATGCATCGATATAGCGATTACTTATTACCAGTTCACTAACCTTTTCATCTACTGCCTTTTTAATTATCTTATCATCAACATCCGTAAAATTAGATACATATCTAACTTTATATCCACTTGCCTCTAATGTTTTCTTAAGCGTATCAAACACTACGATTGGCCTTGTATTCCCAATATGTGGATAATTATATACGGTTGGTCCACAAACATACATGCTCACTTCACCTGGATGAATTGGCACAAACTCCTCTAATGTATTACTTAACGAATTGAATAATTTCATAATTCCTCCTACAAATAAAAAAACACCTCACGATAGAGGCGTTATAAACGCGGTCCCACTCTACTTGGTTCTTGTAATCTGTTAACGCCATCTACGTTGACCTAAAAAAGTGCATTTCAATACTTCCACCAGATTTTTTCACCAACCAAATCTTCTCTATGCGTTTCCATATTGTTCTTGTTCTTTATCATCAGTCTTATTCTGTATAGATTATACCAAGTTCTATGCTTTCATGCAATTTTTTCATCAATTTCTTATCTTCAAAATATTTCCCTATATCATGCTATAATATTTCTATGAAATATACACACATCCAATCCAAAACAGCATTACACAAATTAAGACCAGGGCGTCTTCCGTTCGACTATGATCTGAATTTGTATCGTGGATGCGCACATGGATGTATTTATTGTTATGCTATGTACTCGCACCAATATATGGAATCCGAAGCATATTTTGATGAAATTTTCATAAAAGAGAACATCGCTGAAATTCTAGAAAAGGAATTACATACAAAAAAGAAAGGAAAAATAAACTTAGGTGGGGTATGTGACAGCTATCAGCCTATCGAAGTTACAGCCGAATTAATGCCCAATGTATTAAAATCCTTAATCAAGCACAAAACACCTATTGTAATTTCCACCAAATCTGATTTATTACTAAGAGATATTGAGTTAATAAAGGAACTATCCGAACTCGCTGAAGTTAATATCGCTGCTACAATTACAACGATGAATGAAGATATCAGAAAAAAAATAGAGCCTGGAACTGTCTCAAGTGAAAGACGCTTTCAAATGCTTGAAAGATTAAAAAAAGAAACCAATGCAAATGTTGGCGTTCACCTGATGCCCATCATTCCTTATCTCACAGATACAAGAGAAAATTTAGAAGAAATCTATCGCAGAGCAAACGAAATCGAAGCCGATTATGTCTTGCCTGGAATCATGTACTTACGAGGAAAAACTAGAAACGTATTCTTCGAGAAAACCGAAAAACTTTTTCCCAACGAACATGAAAAATTAAAAAAGATGTATGCTTATAAATATGATCGTAGTCCATACAAAAAAGCACTTTATACTTACATCAATGAATTACGTAAAACGTATGGTTTTAATCACAGTAATAAAATAGATAAAAAAATAAAATCTAATGAACAATTAAAACTATTTTAAAAGCCCTATGATACTTGCATTCACCAATATCATAGGGCTTATTTTATATTTTTATTCATCAAGTTCGCATATAGCTCTACCAGCCTTATCTTTTTTATAAGGTACCGTACATTTGACCTTCATTCGCTTTCCACTATCACGATAAGAGCTATTTGCTTCCCTTTCATAAACAACTCCATATACCACGTATTCAGAACCTTCTTTGGATATCTTGGCATCCTCTTCTTTAAACATCGTTTTCACGTCCCATTGATATTCAATTTCATCTTTCGCCGCTTCATACACTTGCGTTTCTGCTTCTCCACCCGAAACCATTGAAACCACTGCACCAATAATCATAAAAATCGCAAAACCTATTCCAATTTTTATAAATAAGGCTTTGTCTCTTTTTGATCTTTGATTGCGCATTTGAGACAGCTCTTTTCTACGCTTTAAAGCTTGTTCTTCTTTGGTAATCCTAATAACTGGAGCACCACATTTTGGACAACTATCTGCATTGTCTTTTATTTCACTTTTACAATATTCACATCGTTCCATTTCTAACCCTCACATTACTATAAATATACAATATTTTAAGACGATAAACAACTAGAAAATCTCATATTTATTATAAAATAATCACCTCTGTAAAGGTTTCTCACAAGGAAGATTTTTCAAAAGATATTTCATTATGTAGCTTTTACTTTTTAAGTAATACTAATCAATGCAGTTTAATCACAATTAAATAAAGTAAAAAGGATATAAAATCATTATATCCCTCTTACTTAATTAACTTTTCCAGACCCTATTTATGTGGGATCAATGGAAACATTGGAGATTGTGACCAAAAAGGACAAGCCGCCTTAGATTTTGGCATATTCTTTTTGGAAACCTTTCGTTTTAACGGATTAACAAGTTTCATGTTTTTTCCTGGTATATTAGAAATGACTTATCTAAGTCTCTAATATACACTCCTTTCTTTCTTAAATTTATTCATAATTTTTGTTAGAATTGAATCGTG
>NZ_JAQFIQ010000048.1 GCF_029504745.1 Breznakia sp. PF5-3
CCTATTTAGTTTTCAAAGATCTAATTCTCTTGCTCGGCTCTCGACCGTGCCTGTTTATAATATCAAATCTATTTACCCCTGTCAACGCTTTTTTTTCGTTTTTTTAAAAAAACAAGGAGCTTTATTATAATATCACATTTAAACCTATTCTTCTATACCAAAACGAACAAATTTTTACCATTTATTCCACTTTTTTTGTATTGCTATTTTTAAAAAAACAATATATAATAGTTTACAGTTGCCCGGGTGGTGAAATTGGTAGACGCAGTGGACTCAAAATCCACCGGTAGAAATACCGTACCGGTTCGATTCCGGTCTCGGGCACCATATTCCAAAGAAAAGCTAAGGAAATTTCCTTAGCTTTTTTATTTTGTCATATAAAATGATTGATAATCAATCGCCCGCATGGTAGCAAGAATTCCATCAAGATGATCATATTCATGTTGAATCAATTCTGATAAATCGCCTTCAAAAACAATTTCCTGCTTTTGCCATTGTTCATCATAATAACAAACTTTGCATTTTTTGTATCTCTGTACCATAACATTTAAATTAGGAAATGACATACAATCATCTAATACATCCATCTTTTCAGACCCTATAAATTCAAGAGTAGGATTTATAAAAACGATTGGCTTATCTATATACATATAAATAATTCGTTTATGGATATAAATTTGTGGAGCAGCAATTGCTCTTCCTTTTTTATATTTCCTTTTAAACTCCATAAGTGTATCATGCAAATCAATGACAATATTACGCACATCAGAATTCAACAACACTTCTTCACTTTTTTGATACAAAGCATCATCGCCTAAAAGTAAAATATCTTTAACCAAGACAATCCCTCCTCAATAAAAATAGATAGCCTTTAATGTTTACTATAATTCAACCGTATGTTCTTTGTCTGGCTTTGGTAAAATCAAATTCAACAATACTCCTACCACTGCTGATAATGCAGTGCCTGACAAGGTTGCAATTTCTCCTAATGGGAAAACAGCACCACCTAATCCAATAACGAGCATTGCACTGGCAATAATTAAATTACGTTGTTGTGAGAAGTCTACTTGATTATCTACTAACACGCGCAATCCATTACTAGCTATTACACCATATAGCATAATTCCCATTCCACCTAATACACATGCTGGAATCGTTTGAATAGCTGCGGATACATACCCACAAAATGATAAGAAAATCGCAAATACTGCAGCTCCCATAATTACATATACAGAACCGATTCGTGTCATTCCGATAACACCTGTGTTTTCACCATAAGTAGTATTCGCTGGTCCACCAATAAAACCACTTACTGCTGTAGCCACACCATCACCAATTAACGTGCGATCCAATCCAGGGTCTTTCAAGAAATTCTTACCACAAATCTTTCCTAATACCGTATGGTCACCAATATGTTCTGAAATTGTCACAATGGCAACTGGTAACATCGCAATTGTTTCTGGGCCAAAATATAAATCATATTGTCTGAAGTCGCCCAACTTGAATGGGAATGCAAATTCCGGAACTTGGAAAAACTGTGCTGTTTCAAAAGGTGTGAAATCAACAATTCTTCCGCCTATATCAATATTGAAAACAGAAGCAATCTCTGGAAGAATAACAGCAAAAACATATCCCACAATAATCGCTATTAGAAATGGTACAATCTTCATAAAGCCTTTTGCTTTAGTAGAAATTAACGCAGCCGTTAAAAATGTAATAATAGCAACCATAATCTGTCCCAATGTCCCAGCGTCTGTAAAACCTGCATTGGATACTGCACTTCCTGCTAGTCCAAGACCAATAACTGCAATCATTGGTCCAATTACAATTGGAGGTAACAGTTTATCAATCCAATTTTTCCCAACCACTTTAATTAACAATGCAACTGCAATATAAATGATTCCCACTAAAATAAGCCCTGTTTGAGCTGCAGATATATCTCCGCCCATTGCATCAACAGCAAAAACTACAGCTGTAATATAGGCAAAAGAAGATCCAAGATATACTGGCACTTTACGTTTTGTACAAAATATGTAAATCAAGGTCCCTATCCCTGATGCGAAAATAGCTACCGAAACTGGATATCCTGTAAGAATCGGCACCAAAATCGTAGCACCAAACATCGCAAACACATGTTGGATACTCAAGAAAAACCATACCGATGGTTTTGGCTTCTCATCAATTTGAATAATCAAATTATTCGTTTTTTCTTCTGTTATATTTTTTTCCATATAGTCCCCCTTAGATATATATAACATTATAAAAATGGAGTTTCCTCCATTTATAAATTACCTTTTTTTAAAGAAAACAGGAATCCCGTCATCCTCTTCAACATCTTCCACTTCCAACGTTGCATCCTTTACCTCTTGTTGGGTTGTGCTTTTTGGAGTGAAATCAAAGGTCTCTACTGTCACTTCTTTTTCAACGGGCTTGCGTACTGAAACTTTTTCTTCAAATCCTGTCGCTATTACCGTTACAATGATTCTATCTTGTAATGCAGGGTTTATTGCAACTCCAAAAATCGTATCAATATCTCCACCTGCAGCTTCTTTAATATATTGAGTAGCATCATCTGCATCATATAGACTAACTGTTTCTCCACCTGTAATATTAATAATCGCCTTTTTAGCACCTGTGATTTGTGCTTCCAACAATGGAGATTGAATTGCTTTTTCTGCAGCAGCTTTTGCTTTTTCTTCACCTTCTGCCATACCAACACCGATTAATGCTTTCCCTTGTTCTTTCATAATCGTTTTCACATCTGCAAAATCAAGATTAATTAATGCTGGCGCAGCAATTAAATCAGTAATTGTTTGTACTCCTTGACGAAGAACATTATCTGCCGCTTCAAACGCTTCAATTAATGGCTTTCTACCAATTACTTCTAACAAATTATTATTTGACACAATAATTAAAGAATCAACATTATCTTTAAGTTCTTCTAAACCTGTTTCTGCTTGCTTCGCTCTTGTTCCACCTTCAAAGCTAAACGGTTTTGTAACGATTCCAACTGTTAACGCACCTTCTTCTTTGGCAATTTTTGCAAATAATGGTGCAGCACCAGTACCTGTTCCTCCACCTAAACCAGCAGTAATAAATACCATGTCGCTGCCTTTAATTGCTTCGCGAATTTCTCCTTCTGTTTCAAGTGCAGCTTTACGCCCTATTTCTGGATCTGAGCCGGCACCTTGCCCTTTGGTAACGCCCATCCCCAATACTATTTGGTTTTTCACAGGTGAAGTGCCAAGTACTTGTAAATCTGTATTGGCAACATAAAATTCTACACCCTGTACACCTTCATTGACCATTCTATTTACAGCGTTACAGCCTCCGCCACCTACACCAAATACTTTGATCGTTACGACCTTCTTGAATTCTGAATCACTCATTATCAACTAATCCTCTCTTTCCTTCTCTATCTATTTAATAAGATGTTTTTTAGCTTTTTAGTAAATGCATTCTCATCTTCTTTTTTTACCTGTCTATCATTTGTAGCACTATACTCAATATTTGTATCATCTGTGTTTAACAATGCCTGCCATTTCTTATGACAGAAAATAGCACCTAACGTTGCACTATAACAACCTTTACGGACCCCAATTGTCGTTGGTAAATAAACACTTGTATCAATTGAGAAATGATCACATATGACATTCATTCCAATAATATCTGCTCCAGATCCACTAATTAACATCTTCGATGATTCATTTTGAGCAATCAGCTCATTAGCATCATTGATTTCATGAATCCAATTATTCAACTCTTCATCAATTGCCTCATATATTTCTTTACGAGTCACTTTTTTATGCTCATCTCGTTCTGCCCATATATAAACAATTGAATCATTCAAATCTTTTGGCGCATAAATTGCGGATTCTTTCAACAAATCTAAACTCTCTTTATAACTTAAATGATATTTACGACGAATTGCTTCCACAAAACGATTATATCCATAATTTAAGCTTTCACAACCCAGAAGTCTCCCTTTATAAAAAAGTGATAAATCTGTATTGGTTTTTTCACAATTCAAAAGGACCATATATTTTTCCATAGAGCTTTCAAAAATTGCTGACTCTTCTGCAATCGCATAGTTGTCCAAACAAATATCTTGAACACTAATACCTGCAGCCTCTATACAAGTTACATAAGAATAAACTGTTTGTTGATCAACACAGATGAAATCAATATCCATTGTCAATACATCCGCTTGCTCATCTAACGGAATAGTTCTTGAAGAAATACCACCATTCGTATATTTAATACTTCCTATATTTACAAATTCATAATTTTCCAAATAAAAAGTATCAATCGCTTTTTCAACTCCAATTCGTGCATGAGAAGCACGAATACGTTTACTTCCTTCTTCGATTGGTACATTCACACGCCGTTTAACGCATTTTACCTTTTGCGAAGGAATACACAAAATTATACTTCTTATTTTAAATCCAAGTGTCTTCTCAACATCATATAAAGCTTTCACTACAGATGCACTCACACTATCTTGATCAATAATTTCTTTATTTTTAATTCCAGAGGTCTTGACTCTTTCAACTTTTAACACGTTAAAACGAGACATAAAAAACTCTCCTACAATTAGCCGAAGTTCATCTTCAGCCAACTCAATACTAGCATAATACTGTTTTGCTTGCATTGTCTAACCTCCATCCTTACTTATAATATATAATATCATATTTCATTATACAAAAAAACATGTTTTTTTGTATAATGAAATAAACGAATCAGTTTAATTTAAGTTTTCTTTGAAATTGTAAATATCAAGATTTTTCTTGCTTTCTTTTTTCATAAATGGTATTATAAACAGGCAGTAAAAAGTACGAAAGGAGGATTTCATATGTCAAAAGTTTGTGCAATTACTGGCAAAGGGCCATTATCAGGTAATAAACGTTCTCACTCATTGCGTGCAACAAAACGTAAATGGAACGTCAATTTACAAACAGTTAAAGTGATGGTAGATGGAAAACCAAAGAAAATCCGTGTTTCCGCTCGTGCTTTAAAAACATTAAAAGCTAAAAAAGCTATCTAATCAAAAACACACTACTTAAGTGTGTTTTTTTTATCGTCTGATTCTATTATCACAATACTTCCCTTTTCAACTTTCACAAATGAACTCTCTTGAAGAGATTCATTTGACAATGTATAAACATCACTTGTTTGCAAACATTGTTTTGACAAAGGATATTCCACATTTTCAATTGTTATAATAGATGGTTCACATGCAAACAATGATAAATACTTTTTTGATGTTTTAATTTCATATTTTCCAACTTTTCTTTTATATATCACATTTTGATTATCCACAATTGTAAACGGCACATCTGCAAAAGCTAATAGATGATATAAAGATATAAAATGATCCAATCGCCCACCAGTAACACCAGTGATAAATACTTCATCATAATGTTGCAACGCAAACCTAATAGCATACTCACTATCACTTTCATTTTTTCGAACAGGAAGTTTTTTTATTTTTGTAACCTTCTCTAACTCTACTAATTCATCAGCGCTTATAGAATCAAAATCGCCAATTGCATAATCCATTTTGATATTCAATTCTCGCAAAATTGTTGCTCCACGATCAACACCAATATAATGGTAAGCTGGGTTCCACTCTAACTCATATCCTTTATTTGCAACAAGCATTACTTTAGACATTTTAATTCCTTTACTTTCTCTTCAATATTATGTTTAAAAATATAGCTTCCAGCAACCAAAACATCGACACCTGCTTCAACACATAAGTTTGCTGTCTCAAAATTAATCCCACCATCAACTTCAATCAAATATGGTAATGTATTTTGAATGCGATATGCATCCAAATATTTAATTTTATCCAATGAAGATTCGATAAATGATTGTCCTCCAAATCCTGGAGTGACACTCATTACCAACACCAAATCTATACTATCTAAAATTGGCTCTAACACTTCTACTTTAGTATCTGGTTTTATGCTAATCCCACATTTACAACCAAATTTATGAATCTTATCACAAAGCTCTATACACTTTTCAATTGATCCCAACGCCTCATAATGAAAAGTAACTAAATCAGCACCTTGATTAATAAAAATTTCAGAGATAAATACTGGATCACTCACCATAATGTGAACATCCATAAACATGGATGTCTTTTTTTTGAATCCTCTTAAAATATCCGGTCCAAAGGTTAAGTTCGGAACAAAGTGTCCATCCATCACATCAAAATGGAGCCACTTTGCTTCACTATTCATTACATTTTCTAATTGCTCATCCGTTTTACTATAGTCAAGTGATAAAATGGATGGTGCTATGATAATCTCACGTTTCATAACTTCCTCCTACTTTTTAGACTGCTTTATTTGCATGATAATCTCTTTATAGTGCTCGTAACGATATGCTACGATTTTCTCTTTATCAACTGCATCTATGATTGCACAATTTGGTTCATTGATATGTATACAATCATTGAATTTACATAATCCTATATATGGTTTAAAATCTTCGATACATTTACTAAGTTTCTGAATATCTAAAGAATCAAAATCAAGAGAAGAAAAACCTGGTGTATCTGCAATCCATCCTCCATTAATTGGAAATAATTGCGTATGTCTTGTAGTATGTTTCCCTCGTCCTAACGCCTTTGAAATTTGTTGTGTCTTAATCTGTAAGGAATCATCAATCCGATTCAACAAACTAGACTTACCAGCGCCACTTTGACCTGTTAAAACGCTCACTTTATCCGTTAAAATATCTTCAATTTCTTTGGTGTCAAAATCTTTCCCTGTTGTGTATACGTCATATCCAGATTTTCGATAATCTTCAATATATTGATATATCGTATTAGATTTATCTTCAATTAAATCCATTTTTGTAACACAAAGTACAGGTGTAATACCCGAATAAGATATCAAAAATATTAATCGATCAATTAATACCGTTGAAAAATCTGGATCTTTAGCACTCATTACAATAATCGCTTGATCTACATTCGCAATTGTTGGTCTTGTTAACTCATTTCTTCGTGGTAAAATCTTCTGAATACCAAATTTATCGCCAAGTTTTTCAAATACAACAATATCACCAGCAACAGGGCTTTGTCCTTTTCGCAATTTCCCCATAGCAATTGCATCATAGATTTCACCATCGCTATAAATCTGATATTGATTAGATATGATCTTGATAATTTTCCCTTGTTTCATATTAATAATAATATAATGTGACTACATTATCTCCTCTTTGCACATACGTTGATCCAGCCTCTGGTTCTTGTCGAATTACAACTCCTTTGGTTGCATCTTCAATATCATCTGGAATTTCTTCTTGGCTTAATTTAACTGTGATTCCATAACTTTCTAAATATCCTTTGGCTGTTTCAATTTTAGAGCCTTTGTAATCTTGAAGTACAATTGTAGTAGGTCTTGCGTATTTAAATCTAATTTTCTTTGAAACTCCAGGTACAAGTTTATCACCTTCAAACAATAATGATTGCTCCGTTATGGTGTTTTCTGCATATTCACTTGTCCAAAGAGGTTCTTCAAGCACCTCAACATAATCAGGCAACAACGCTTTTGCGTCCTCAAGTAACATTCCTTCATAATCACCCACTACAAAATATTTACCTGAACTGATTGTAATTGTAACTTTTGATCCCTTCACAACACTATTTTTTGCTTTGGGACTTTGCTTAACCACAAGCCCAGCTTCAACATCATCAGTAATTTCTTCTTTTACATTAACATTTAATTCTAAGCCATATTCCTCAAGCAATTCTTTTGCTTGTTCTTCGGATAAGCCTTTAAGATTTGGAACATTTACATATTGCTCTGGTCGAAACCCTTCAACAATTCCAGAATAGTAAATTCCTGCTGTTCCTCCAGTTATTAAAAGTGCAAGGATTGCAATAGCAGCAATAATCGTTCGTCTTTTTTTGCGTTTCTTATTTTGGGCTGTATTAACATTTTTTACCGTTTCACTATCGATATTAGGAATTTGTGTTTTTTGCGTACCATCAAATACCATAGTTCCTGAATTTTGATCATCTTCATCATGGAATGTCACTTTTTCAACATTTGCAAATTCTGGCAACAAACACATATCTAAATCAAAAGCCATATCTTTAGTATTTTCATAACGGAATCTTCGATTTTTTGCTGTAGCACGAAGAATGATATTTTCTACACTCTGTGGAACTGTTTTGTTAAATTCACGCACAGAAGGGATATCTTCACGCATATGACGCATCGCAATTTGTACTGGATTATCACCAGTAAACGGAACCGACCCTGTTAATAATTCATAAAATACAATTCCTAATGCATAAATATCGATTTGCACTGTCGCCGTTTCGCCACGTGTTGTTTCAGGTGCAATGTAATGCGCACTCCCCAGTACGGAATCACTTTGTGTAAGTTGTACTGAATCATGTGCTAATGCTATACCAAAGTCAGTTATTTTAACGGTTCCATCATCTTTCACTAAAACATTTTGAGGTTTTATATCACGATGAATAATATTATTTTCATGAGCATGTGAAACTGCAGCAACTAACTGCTTCATAATGGAAACAGCTTCTTCTTTATCTAAGGCTCCACGTTGACGAATCAACTGCTTTAATGTTTTTCCTCGTACATATTCCATCACAATGTAATTTTTACCATCAAATTCCCCAATATCATACACTTCAACAACATTAGGATGATGCAATTTTGATATTGCACTCGCTTCTCTTTGGAAACGCAACAAAGCTACTGGATCTTTTCCAGATTCACCACGCAATACCTTTACTGCAACTTCACGATTCAAAATCGTATCAATCGCTAAAAATACATCTGCCATCCCTCCAGAACCAAGCGATGTAACAACCATGTAACGATTGGCAATCATGTTTTGTTCACTCATTCTAGTAACCCTCCTTTTCAGCAATAATAACTGTCACGTTATCAAAGCCACCTGCATTTTCACTTGCTTTGATTAATTCTTTCACCTTTTCTTCAATGCTCCAATTTTGTTCAAGAATATTTTTTATTATGGAAGATGAAACAAACCCATGCAGCCCATCACTACACACCAATAAAGCTTTATAGCTTTCTTTAATTTTATTAATTGTTGGCTCCACTTCATTCCAAATGCCCAAAGCCTTGGTCAACATACCACCTCGCGGATGAAGAGACGCTTCACTAGCCGTAATTTCTCCAGCACTTACCAAATCTGCTGCAAAGTTATGATCTTCTGTTAAACTTATCAAATCCTCATAAATTGCATACACACGACTATCCCCACAATGGAAGATAAACGTTGCATCTGCTGTAAACAAAACCCCAGCAAGGGTTGTTCCCATACCTTTCAGTTCTTTTGATTTTGTGGATTGTGTAAACACTTCATCATTTGCTTTGTTGATTGCATCTAATATCCATTCTCTATTTTTTTGATCACTTTTCAACACTGGTTTTTCAATGAAAGATTTTGCTAATGAATCCTTTGCCAATTGACTTGCAACATCACCAGCATTACCACCACCAATACCATCACACACAATAGCAAAAGACTCACCATTCACATTTGTTGAATAGTAGTAACTATCTTGATTTTGCTTTCTGATTAATCCAGTATCACTTAATCCATAAATTATCATGTTCTAGTTTCCTTTCTTCATTTCGTTGGCACGTAACTGTCCACAAGCAGCATCAATATCACTGCCATGTTCTTTTCGAATTGTACAACGCACTCCTAATTTCATTAATTTATCATAAAAAACCATTGCAGATGTCCGATCAACACCAACAAATCCTTGTTCATCTACTGTATTATATGGGATCAAATTAATATAATAATGATGTCCATGTAAGAGTTTCGCAAGTTGTTTTGCATGTATGTCTTTATCATTAACACCTTTCAACAAGATATACTCAAACGTTAACCTGCGATTATTCAATGTTTCATAATCCGTTAAACTATCCATTAATTCAGCTAATGGATATGCTTTATTAATTGGCATTAACTCATTGCGCAATTCATCATTTGGTGCATGTAATGAAATTGCTAAATTATATTGATATTGTGCTTTGGCAAATTTTTTAATCATTGGTACAATTCCACAAGTTGAAATTGTGATATGTCGCGCACCAATCGCCAACCCATTATCTTCGTTTATGATTTCCAAAAAATTCATTACATTATCATAATTATCAAACGGTTCACCACATCCCATAACCACAACATGACTAACACGATCATCACCTTTGTCTAATTCTTTTTGAATAAACATAACTTGATCAACCATTTCTGCGGTTGATAAATCACGTTGCTTTTTCAATAATCCACTAGCACAAAAACTACATCCCATATTGCAACCAACCTGTGTTGATACACAAACGCTTTTTCCATAATCAAAAACCATCATTACCGTTTCCACCAAACTACCATCTGCTAGTGAAAACAAATACTTTGTTGTTCCATCTTTTGAAACCTGTTTTTTTACTAAGGTAAGCGTTGAAATATGAAATTCGCTTTTCAAAAATTCACGCGTTTCTAAATTTAAATCACTCATCGCATCAAAATCATTAACTCGATTTCTATATAGCCACTTAAAAATTTGTTTTCCTCTAAATTTTTTCCACCCTTGTGTGAGTGCGAATGCTTGGATTTCATCATAATTTAAATCATAGATACTTTTCATTTTTTCAACACCTTTTCAGCTTTTTCATTATACCATATTTTATATCTTTTATAGGGATGATATTTTTTTTAGTTTTGCCATGTAAAATCCATCTGTATTATATGTAAATGGAAAAATTGTTATTTCTTCATCTAATATGAAATTTGGATTTTTCTTCAAAAACGCTTGCACCTGTAATTCATTTTCTTTCTTATTCATTGTACATGTTGAATAAACCATTGTACCATCAACTTTCAATAAGCTTTCTGCCGCTTGTAATAAAGATGCTTGAATCTTTATAATCTCATCCATATCATCACTTTGCATATGATATTTAATATCACTTTTTCTTTTTAAAACCCCATAACCACTACATGGAGCATCAATCAAAATTTTATCAAAGTTTTCTGCATCATAGTGTTCTCTTGCTTTGGTTGCATCACATGCTTTGGCATCCACACAAATACAGCCTAATCTACGCATTGTAGCCTTCACTAATTCAATACGATGTTCATGAATATCCAATGCTACGATTTTACCTTTATTCTTCATCAGAGCAGCCATATGTGCAGTTTTAGAACCTGGCGCACTACACATATCCAAAACAACATCCGTTTCTATAGGCGCCAAGAATCTTGCCACCATCTGGCTTGCCTCATCCTGTACACTTACATATCCATATTTGAAATCTTCACTAGCAGCAACACTCCCTTTTTTGAAAATGAGAGCATCTGGGCTAAGATTCCCTTCTATATATGTATCTCGACCTTTCAATAAAGCTTTTTTATCTGTTTTAATCGTATTCACACGAACTGTTTGATTCGGTGTTTTCAAAGCATCAAAACATAATTTTCGGGTAACATCTTTACCATATTGCTTATTCCACATTTTCACCATCCATAATGGGAATGAAGTTTCTATAGCTAAGATTTCATCTTCATCTCCTTCTAATGGGCGTTTCCCTTCTTTGATAACTCTTCGTAGAATAGCATTTACAAATTTTTCAAACTTTCCATCATATTTCTTCTTTGAGATTTCGACTGCTTCATTCGTAATCGCAAATGCAGGTATACGATCTAAAAATAAAAGTTGATAAACACTCATATTGATTAAAATTTCAATTTCTTTTTTCACAAGCTTTTCGCAATACACTTTCCACTGATAATCTAAATATCGATAATTCTGTAATGTACCATATACAATTGTGCTAATAAGTGCTTTATCTTGATTTGAAAAATCTTTCATTCCATCTTTCAACACCAAATGTGAATACTTTTTATGAATGCATATATCAATCAACATTCGATAGGCCTTTTCTCTTACTGTCATATTGTCTCCTATTCCATATATAATGGATTTACATCAATTTCTAATTTGAATTTATATTTTTGCTTTCGATGTATTTCATCAATCTTACGAACACATTCTACCAGCTTTTCAAAATCTTTACTTTTTAACACTATACGCATTCGATAATCATCATTTCTTTTCAATAATTCAATTGGTCCCAATACCCGTAGTTCTTCAAAGTGAACATACTTTACAATCTGTTCCACACCTTGATGTAATTTATCATCATCCGAACAAGTAAATATCAAACTTGCTAAATAGGTATAAGGAGGGTATTTTCCCAAATGCCGAAATTGCATTTCTTTATGAAAAAAAGTTTTATAATCCTGCTCTTTAGCACATTGAATTGCATAATGGTCAGGATCATACACCTGAATCATGACTTCTCCATCTTTACTTCCCCTGCCACTTCTTCCACTCGCTTGGACAAGTAAATCAAATGTTAGCTCTACACTTCGATAATCATTTCGTGAAAGCATTGCATCACCATTTAAAATACCGACCAAGGTAACATTTTCAAAATCCAAGCCTTTTGCTATCATTTGTGTTCCTAACAAAATATCATATTCATGATTACCAAATTTATCCAATAATATTTCATGGGCATTTTTATATCTTGTTGTATCTGCGTCCATACGTAAAATTTTTGCTTCAGAAAAAGTTTGTGATAAATATTCTTCTAACTTTTGCGTTCCAATACCTAAATACTTTAATTTTGTACTTCCGCATTCACTACAATGTGCAACCAAAGGTTCTCGATAATCACACATGTGACATACCAACTCATTTGAGCTCTTATGATAGTTTAATGCCAAATCACAATGTGGACACTTTCTAACACTCCCACATTCTACACACCGCAATACAGGGGCATATCCCCTACGATTAAGCAAAATAATAACCTGCTCTCCCTTATGTAACCGCTCTTCAATAGCAGCTTTCAATATATCACTAACGATATAATTACCATCACGTCGCATACTTTCTTGCATATTAATCAATTTTGTATTTGGAACATTATCATATATTCGTTTAGGCAGTTCTACCAATTGATAAACACCTTTATATGCTCTTGCATACGATTCTAAAGATGGTGTTGCACTCGCTAAGACAACACAGCAATCGTGATATTCTCCACGTTTAATTGCAATATCACGACAATGATAACGTGGTGTACTATCTTGTTTATAGCTTTGATCATGCTCTTCATCCATAATAATCAACCCAAGATTATCAAAAGGCATAAAAACAGCACTTCGAGTTCCCACAACAATAGAAACTTTTTTTTCAAAGACAAGTTTAAATTGCTCATATTTCTCTTGGTTATTTAAAGATGAATGATAAATTGCAATCTGTTCTCCAAATCTCCCTTTTACGCGCTCAACCATCTGTGGTGTTAAAGATATTTCTGGAACTAATATTAAAACCTGCTTTCCTTCATCCAAAGTCTTTTTTGCCAAATGTAGAAACACTTCTGTTTTTCCACTTCCCGTAACACCATGTAGCACATGTACGTGATGACCTTTATTGGCACTGATTTTCTCAACTGCCCTATGTTGATCCTCGTTCAAAGAAACCTCTTTATATTCTTTTTTACTCGTTGTCAATGTAGCACTAGCCTCTTCACTAACAAGTTCTACCGCTCCCAATTCTAACAATCTAGTAAGACAACTAAACATTTTATTGAAAACACTTCTTTTTACTTTTCTCTGATCTTTGATATACTCTAAAGCTATTTGCTGCTTTTTCCCTTTTACTTCTACCTCTGCTCGGAAAACAACATATACTTCTTCTTTCACTTTATGATTTGTAGATTTTGGTTTCAACTTTGATGGTAACATCGCTTGAAAGCAACTGATGAGTGGCGCCACACAGCTATGAGACATATCCTTTGCTAGATAGAATGCCTCTTCATTCAAAAGTGCATAATCATCTATTTTATCTATTACGCTATTTAATTTATAACCTAAATTAAATACTTCTTGCTCGCTCAATTCATAAATGCGTACAACAAACCCTATGATTTCACGATGTGCAAACTGAACTTTTACTCGCATTCCAGCGGTGATAGTCATATCATCACATTGATAACAAAAACTGCGATCAACCGCTGATGCACTATATTCAATATATATATCTGCTACTCGCATATACCCACCACTTTCTATTTAATAATAATACCACATATTAGATGAGGATAAAAAAAGAAGTTTCCTTATTTGGACACTTCTTTTACTTTTTTATTTCGCTTCTTTATCTTCAACTTTATCAATTGATACTGCTTCTTTTAAAGATGCTGCTAATCCTGTTAAACTTTGGATTTCACTTGGTATAATCAACTTCGTTGATTTTCCATTTGCTACTTTAGCTAATGCTTCCAATTCTTTAATCTTCACAGTTCCTTCATTTACTTCCGCTTGGGAAATGAAACTCAATCCATCAGCAGTCGCTTTTTGAACTTCAAGAATAGCTTTCGCTTGCCCTTCTGCTTCTAAGACCATTGCTTTTTGGCGACCTTCTGCTTCACGAATTTGACGTTCTTTAGCAGCTTCGGCTTGAAGAATAACAGATTCTTTTTCACCTTCTGCAATTAAAATTTGTGATTTTTTCTTTCCTTCGGCTTGAAGAATTGCTTCACGTCTTTCACGTTCTGCTTTCATTTGTTTTTCCATTGCATCTTGAATTTCACGAGGAGGTAAAATGTTTTTAACTTCCACACGATTCACTTTGATCCCCCATTTATCAGTAGCTTCATCTAAGATAGCACGCATTTGTGTGTTTATAACATCTCTAGAAGTCAATGTTGCATCTAAATCTAAATCCCCAATTAAATTACGCAATGTAGTTGCAGTTAAATTCTCTACTGCCATCATTGGGTTATTTACACCATATGCATATAATTTAGAATCTGTAACTTGAAAATATACTACAGTATCAATTTGCATAGTTACATTATCCTTTGTAATAACTGGCTGTGGTGGAAAATCAACCACATGCTCTTTTAATGATATTTTCTTAGCAATTCTTTCAATGAATGGTACTAAAAAATGTAATCCTGTTGACCATGTAACACGATAAGTCCCCAAACGTTCAATAACATACGACTCCGATTGATTTACAATTTTAACATGCATACCAATAAATGCAATAATAATAATTAAAAATACTAATAAAATAATCCACTCCATATCTAATTTACCTCCCGAGTAACAATTACCTTTACACCCTCTATTTGTTTTACAATAACTTCATTGCCTTTCTTCAATTCTGAATCATCATTCGTTTTTGCAGCCCAATCCATGCCTTCAATCATCACTCGTCCTTCCTTAGTAAGTGGATCGAAGTCATTAATTACGATTGCTGTTTTCCCAATGATTTCATTTGCATTCGTTGAAACTGTTGATGTATTTAACCGTTTCATCGCATATGGCCTTAAGATAACCAATGTTGCTATTGATACTATAATAAATACTATTAATTGTATAGAAAAGTCAACCCCTAAATAACTTAAGAATACACAAATTAAGCTTGCACTAGCAAACCAAATGGCAACAAGTTGCTGGGTTGCTACTTCAAATGCACATATCACAAAGAATAAAATAATCCAGCCATAGAAAATCGTGTCCATTAAATACCTCCTTTTTAATCAAAATAAAATAAATCTTCAAATTTTTTTTCCAATGCAACACACAAAATAAGCGCTAGTTTTGCTGTTGGATTAAATTGTCCTGTTTCAATTGAAGATATCGTTTGTCTTGAAACTCCTACCCATTCTGCTAGATCTGTTTGTGACCAACCTTTTTCTAATCTAGCTTCTTTGAGACGATTCTTCAATACTAACCTATCGTCCAAAATTTCACCTCATCATAGTGCAAACCATCCAATATACCCAGTTAGTGTCACAACTAAGAAAATTAATACATAAACACCAGTTAAAGCATACATTCGATTGTTTGAAATTCGCGCTTTTTGAAATGACATGAAAATCAAAGAAATTCCTACTGGCCACAAGACAATATAATACATATGAAATTGAATTCCAAAAATAACAATTCGAACATCTGGATTACTAATCATCAATATGGTTGCTAAAAGCAAAGAACAAGCAATTGCTATTAAATAACCATAATAAAATGATTTTTCATCTAAATAACGTTCATATAAATTCTTTCCTTTGAAATTCGCTTTGCTTTTTTTCAAAACCTCATCTCTGTCCACATCTAGCCTCCTTCTCCATGACAAGTTTTCTTGACATAACCATCATACTACTGCAAAGTTTACTTGTCAATAAAAACAAACAAGATTATCTTTGCATTTACAAAAAAGCCAGCATGCAAAGCACACTGGATACGTTTTGTATAATACATATTTCGACTATTATAATGTTTCGTTATATACACTATTAAAAATCATTTTCTTGATTTCTTGAAATTCTTCTGCATCAATTCGTTTATTATAAACCATAAGAATTAATGGAACAGTATTTACCACTGCATTTATTTTTGGTTGAACATATCCAAATTCAGATAATATAAAACCATTCTTTTCATAAAAAGCAATTCTTTTTTCACTAATATCATCATGAGGTTTCTCTACTTCTAATACTATTGTTTTATCCTTCATCTGTTCACAAACCTCGTGAATCATTTTTGACCCAACACCTTCACCTCGTGCAGCTCTATCAACTGCGAAATTTTCAATCACCACATATCGATCATCATTCCATATAATCATTGCTCCCTTTATCTCGGGATCATAATATCCATAAATATTCATTAATTCGCGATGATAGAGCTCTTTAATCTTTTCATATGGTCTAATTTCACTAATCGGAAAAGAAGCTTCCATAATATCATACGCTTCATCAAAATCGATAATTTTTTTAAACATATATTCCTCCACTACATGTTCTCCATTATATCACATTCCCACCATATTCCCCATGAAGACACAAAAAGGAGGGGCTGTGACAAATAAACAGACCTAAAATAAAAAGAACGCCTAATCTCGAGATGAGAAAAGACGTTCTTTTTGGTATAGTATATTTGTGCTAA
>NZ_JAQFIQ010000049.1 GCF_029504745.1 Breznakia sp. PF5-3
TTTACACACATAATTGATAGCATACGAAAAATATTAAAAACATACATAATTAAAAGGGTGCTCCGTAATGGAACACCCTTTATGTCAACAGTCTGTACAATGATATATATCATTGTTTTTTTATTGGATTCCCAGCAAACTTTTACTTTATATATATTTTATATATTAATTTCTGTTATAATGAATAAAAAATATAGTAAATCTTTTTAAGGAGAGAACATGTCAGAAAATAATAAAATAAGAAATACGTATTGGGATGTGGTCAAAGGAATATCTATTATTTCTATTGTTATTGGGCATTGCATGCCATTTTTAAGCCGTTTTGTATATTTGTATCATTTAGCTATTTTCATCTTTGTGGGAGGATATTTGTTTAATAATGCAAAGTATTCTAAGGAGCCGTTTACTTTTATAGGAAATAAGTTAAAATCAAATTGGACTAAATATCTTATATATACCATATTGTTTATTATATTACATAATATACTTCTATCTTTAGGTGTATACAATCATGAAGTAGCGATCTTCTATAGCAAGGTGGATATTATTAAATATTCTATCAATACGCTCTTTTTCCAACATATGGAGCCATTAGGAGGAGCGTTATGGTTTATTGTAGTTATTGTATTTACTAGCATTCTTTATTGTTTTATTGTACATTTTAGTAATAAATTAAAAACGCCATTTTTAACGCATAGTTTTCGAATCGCAATTATGTTAATTGGGGCTTTTATAGGTGTTTATTTTGTAAAGAACAATATTGATGTAAATAATCAATTTCAAAAGGTTTTATTAATGTTGCCATTTGCAACTTTAGGAAATTATTGTAATAAGATAAAGAAAGATACATTTAATAAGTTGTTGAATCCAATAATTGGGGGATTAGCATTTTTTGCGTTATTATACATAGTTTATAAAACAGATTATCAAATAGAAATATCGCGCAATATCATTGGGAATCCTGTCATATTTTATTTAGTGAGTTGTATTGGTATCTTTTTTGTATTAGTTTTATCAAAATATATAAACTTAATAAAATATAATCCTTTTGCTAAAATAGGCTTTTATAGCTATGACATCATGGCTTTACATTTTTGTGTATTTAAACTTATAGATATTATATATTATCAATGGAATCCTTCTATAAACTTGAGTGGATTTCCGTATTCAGTTGTAGAGTTATGGCCACTTTATCTTATATTAGGAATTTTATTGCCCATCGTATTTGTCCTTATATTTAAAAGAGTCAAAAACTTTATTGTAAATATATTGGTCAAATTTCAAATTTTGAAAGTATAGTTATTATCGTTCGATATTTTGGAATATGAAAGGAATATGATACAATTTAAGCATATTAAAAATTTGAACAATAATATAACATATATTTGAAAGGAGAAAGCAATGCATAAGAAGATTAGTGGCGTAATCGGGATGCTAGCCTTGCTTATTTTAGTAGGGTGCTCAGGAAAGTCTGATATTGGGAAGAAAGTATGTACCATGAAAGACGATGGGATGAATTATAATATAGAACTTGAATATGATGGTGATAAAATTATCAAAATAAATCATATTCAAAGTTTAAATTTTGTGGAATTAGGAAGTACAGAAGAAACAGTAAAAGAGGTTACTGATGAAGCGAAGGAAGAGTTGGAGAAGGTAAAAGGAGTTAAATATTCTGCTGAAATTAAAGATGAAGAAGTAATAGAAACAATTGTCTTAGATCTTGAAAAGGCAGAACTTAGTGAATTGGATTCATCAGGAATATTACTGATTGATGGAGATAATGTAGATTACATATCTTTAGAGAAGACGCTCGCTAATTATGAAAAAATGGGAATGAAATGCAAGTAAACCACGATGAAGTGGTTTTTTGTTTGTAGATATATTTATCATAAATATTATTGTGAGCATATTCTTTTATATAGTATATAAAGGGTGCTAGAATAACATATAAGATAAAGATAGGAGGAAATAATTATGAAATTTGAATTAAAAGGCTTACCTTATGCATACGATGCTTTGGAACCATACATTGATGAGGAGACGATGCACTTGCATCATGATAAACATCATCAAACGTATGTTAATAACTTGAATGTAGCTGTGGAGAAACATCCAGAATTGTTTGAAATGAATGTTGAAGATTTACTTAAGAATTTGGATGATGTTCCATCAGATATTCGAGAAGCCGTACGTAATAATGGTGGAGGTCATGCAAATCATGAGTTCTTTTGGGATAGTTTAAGTGCTGATGGTGGTAAATTGAATGATAAAATAAAATTTGAAATTGATAATAATTTTGGTAGTTTTGAGGCTTTCCAAGAAGCTTTTACAAAAGCTGCAACAACTAGATTTGGGTCAGGTTGGGCCTGGTTAGTTAAAACGGGAGACAAACTAGAAGTGTTATCAACAGCAAATCAAGATTCTCCACTGAGTGATGGAAAAATACCATTGCTTGCACTTGATGTGTGGGAACATGCATATTACTTAAAATATCGTAATGTGCGTCCAGACTATATCAAAGCATTCTGGAATATTGTGAATTGGGATGAAGTTACAAAACGTTTTGAAGGTATTGCATAAGAAAGGAAGAGACGATCGTCTCTTCCTTTGTGTTTTAAATGAGTTATTCTGTTGCATCATAGTCTAATCGTTTCATTAACCAATCATGATATAGGTTAAGTAGGTCTAAGGCAAACAGCATGGATCCGTGATTCAATTGAATTACGACATCTTGTATATCCATTCCTGGCTGTAAGCGATTAGCAGAATGGGCATCCATGAGTTCTTCCAACACCCCTGTATCTAGTTCAGCTAAGAAATCGTGAATATCTGGTTTCAATATACTATCCTCCTTTATGATATTATTATATATCAAAATAATTATAAGATGAAGAGTGATTGAAAATTCAGTTTATTACTTGTTTTAAATGTTTATATAGATATAATGGTTTATATATAAGGAGAATACATGTATACAAAAAAAATGAATGCATTGCGCTTATTTTTAACTGGAACAATACTAATAGGGCTAGGAATTTTTATCTTAAATACTGGTATTTTTACTTTGCAGGCAATGTTTTATATTTTTGGAATTGCCTTTTTGGTTGTTGGAATTTCAAATATTTTACGTTTATTTATTAAAAAGATAATTGGTAAAGATACTGCGATTCATATTTCGACAGCACTCATCAATATTGCGGTAGGAATTGTTATTCTCTTATATCCACAGATGCAAATTTCTTTGTTTGGAATTATTTGTGGGTTGTATGCACTTTTGATAGGAGCAATTCGACTTTTAAATTATTATATTTTACGTAGAAATGTAGTAACTGGAAGATTGAAAGATTTATTGTTAGGTATTTTGTACATCGGCTTGGGTGGTTTTCTTTTATTCTCTCCATATTTGTATGTAGATGTTGTCTTAAATATTATAGCTGTATATTTTATATTGTATGGTGGAACATACTATAATGATTGGATTAGTGAAATTATACCAAATACAAAGAAGGATTATTTAAAACGAAAAATTAGGATTACAATGCCTGTTTTTATTGAGTTTATGATTCCTAAATTTGTTTTGGATGAAATAAATCAGTTTTTAACTCCTAGTGATGAAAAAGAAATTGATGCAATTCCTGATTTTGAAGAAATTAAAAGTGATGAAGAACCAGATATTGAAGTATTCGTTCATACCAGTTCAAAAGGGTTTGGAATGATGGGACATGTGGATATTTGTTTTGAAGGCAAAGTTATTTCTTATGGGAATTATGATACACATAGTCAACGTCTGTTTGAATTAATTGGGGATGGAGTGCTCTTTTTTGCGAATCGTGAAGAGTACATTCCTTTTGTAATTAAGGATAGTGAAAAGACGTTGATTAGTTTTGGGATAAAATTAGACGAAGTACAAAAAGAACAGGTACGTAAAAGGATGGAAGAAATCAAAGCTAATATTTATAAATGGATACCACCATTTTATGTGGGGAGAAATGATTATTACGCATCAAGATTGAATTATCATGTTCCAACAGAATTTTATAAGTTTAAGAAAGGAAAGTTTAAAACCTTTTTTGTTTTGGGAACGAATTGTGTATTGCTTGCGGATCAAATTGTGGGAAGTGCAGGGATTGATATATTGAAAATGAATGGAATTATTACGCCTGGAACATACTATGAATATTTGAATAAAGAGTTTGGTTCAAAGAATATGTTGGTAATCTCAAAACAGATTTATAATTAAAGAGCGCTTTAAAGTTTACTTTGAAGCGCTTTCATCATTTTTCGCTTATAATTGTGAAAATGTTTATTGAAAAAGTAGGCGTTTTCTAGTATTATAGGGGTGTATAAAAAAGTACTTGTATAATAGTTGTGATATGGTCAACAAGTTTCTACCTGACTCCGTTATTGTCAGACTACAAGTAGGCAAACTGTTCGTAGAAAAAAGATGGGTGCTTTTTTATTTTGGTGATCTTGTAGGAGGTAAATAAATGCGCAAAATCTTATACGGGACAGTTTCTACAAGTACAATTGAATCTTTTTTAGTCTAGTGGTGGAGTGTATCAAAACCGCGTTTTTTTATTTTTGGGAGGTATGAAAAATGGTACAAGTAAGCATTGTTATGGGAAGTAAAAGTGATTTAGGTGTTATGGAAAACTGTATGGATATGTTGAAAGAATTTGAAATCGGATATGAAGTGAGAATCTTATCAGCACATCGTACGCCTGTGGAATCTCATGAATATGCAGTAGGATTGAGGGAGCGAGGAATCAAGGTTGTGATTGCTGCTGCTGGAGGTGCTGCACATCTTGCTGGTGTAATTGCTGGGACAACAACGTTGCCCGTAATTGGTGTGCCAATTGAAACCAAAGCACTTGGGGGAATGGATTCCCTTCTATCGATTGTGCAAATGCCCAAAGGCATTCCGGTTGCAACTGTTGCAATAGGAAAAGCTGGGGCTGCAAATGCAGCGATTTTGGCAGCTCAAATTCTAGGAGTAAGTGATCATGTAATGGCAGAAAAGATGAGTGAATATAAAAAGACAATGGCATCAAAAGTATTGGCAGATACAGATGTAGAAACATATATGGGGAAATAACGATGAAAAAGAGAATCTTTGTAAGTAAAAAGGAAAAATATAATATTGAAGCAGTAGCCCTTTGTGAAGAATTTACACAAACGTTGGGAATTGAAAGTATAAAAAATGTAGTTTTATATAATGTGTATGATGTTTTTCATGCCGATGCACAAGATATAGAACTGTTGAAAACAAAAGTGCTAGCAGAAGTAGTTACGGATAATGTATATGAAGAATTAGCACTTGATGGAAAAACATACATTGCTTATGAAAGTCTTCCTGGTCAATATGACCAAAGAAGTGATAGTGCACAAGTTTGTTTGATGTTACTTAATAATAAGCAAGATGTGGTTGTGAAAAGTGGAAAGATTGTTGTTTTAGAAGGGGATCTAAAACAAGCAGAAATTCATCAGGTTAAAGATTATTTAATTAATCCTGTTGAAATGCACGAAAAGGATTTAAGTATTTTAGAAAACGATGAAGATGTAACAATTGAACCGGTTGCCATCTTAGAAGGGTTTACAACATTAAGTGAAACAGATCTTAAAGCATATCGTGATGCAGAAGGTTTGGCGATGACCTATGAAGATTTGGCGTTTATTCAAAAGTATTTTAAAGAGGAAGAAAAACGGGATCCAAGTATTACAGAGATAAAAGTATTGGATACGTATTGGTCAGATCATTGTCGTCATACAACATTTGAAACGGTATTGAAATCAATTGTAATTGAAAAAGGTAAGTTTAAGGACCAACTTCAAAATGCATATGAGTTATTTTTGAAATTAAATGCAGAAGCAAATAAAAAAGATAAACCAATTACGCTTATGAATATGGCGACTATTGGTGGTAAGTATTTACGTAAAATTGGATTGTTGGATGATTTGGAAGTCAGCGATGAAATCAATGCTTGTAGTATTGAGATAAAAGTTGATGTAGATGGTAAAGATGAAGATTATTTGTTGATGTTTAAAAATGAAACACATAATCATCCTACAGAGATTGAACCATTTGGTGGTGCAAGTACTTGTATTGGTGGTGCAATCCGTGATCCATTATCAGGAAGAAGCTATGTATATCAAGCAATGCGTATTACAGGAGCAGGAGATATCACAAAGGATATCAAAGATACGTTACCAAATAAGTTAGCTCAGAGTGTGATTTCAAAGACGGCAGCTCAAGGATATTCATCTTATGGAAATCAAATTGGTTTGGCTACGACATATGTGAAAGAATTGTTTGATGAAGGATATGTTGCCAAACGTATGGAAGTAGGAGCAGTTGTTGGCGCCGCACCAAAAGAGAATGTTGTACGTTTAAAACCACAACCAGGTGATATTGTTGTATTGCTTGGTGGTGACACAGGACGTGATGGAATTGGTGGAGCAACTGGTTCTAGTAAAGAACACAATGAGACTTCACTAACGAAATGTTCAAGTGAGGTACAAAAAGGAAATGCTCCGATTGAACGTAAATTACAACGTTTGTTTAGGAATCCTTCATGTACAAAGTTAATTAAAAAAGCAAATGATTTTGGAGCAGGTGGAGTGAGTGTAGCCATTGGTGAATTAGCAGATGGAATTCATATCGATTTGGATAAGGTTCCTACGAAATATGCAGGACTTAATGGAACAGAATTAGCTATCAGTGAATCACAAGAGCGTATGGCTTGTGTGATTGATCCAAGCGATTATGAAACCTTTCAACAATATGCATATGATGAAAATTTAAATACTTATATCGTAGCAACCGTAAGTGATGATAATCGTTTAGTGATGAAGTTTAAGGGTGAAACAATTGTTGATATTGCAAGAAGTTTCTTAGATACCAATGGAGTTCGTACTTCCCAAGATGTAATCATTGAAGATTATACAGCTAAAGAAGAGGATCCATTTGCACCTAAACAAATGCATATTTTAGAAAACTTGAAGCAAGACAATGTTGCATCACAACGTGGTTTGGTGGAAATGTTTGATGCAACAATTGGGAAATCAACAGTTCTTATGCCATATGGTGGACGCTATCAATTGAGTGAAAGTGAAGCAAGTGTACAAAAGGTACCAGTTTTTGGTTTCACGAATACAACCAGTGTTATGAGTTATGGATATCATCCAAAACTTAGTACATATTCACCATATTTAGGTGGAGCATACAGTGTTGTAGAAGCGCTGGCTAAGCTTGTTGCAGTAGGTGCTAGTTATGAACATGCACGGTTATCTTGCCAAGAGTATTTTGAACGTTTGAATCAAGACCCAAAAGCTTGGGGAAAACCAACGCAAGCACTACTGGGGTTAATTGAAGCCCAATATGAATTTCAAACACCAGCAATTGGTGGAAAAGATAGTATGAGTGGTACTTATAAAGATATTCATGTACCTCCAACATTGATTACGTTTGCTGTTACGAGTGAGAATGTAAATAACATTATCTCTAGTGATTTCAAAAAAGAAGGACATTATATTTATCTTGTGAAGCATCCAATGCACAATAATTACATGCCAAACTATGAAGCGTTGAAAAAGAACTTTAAGAAAGTGAAGCAACTTATTGATGAAAATATTATTTTATCAGCTTCAACAGTAAAATTTGGTGGTATTGCTGAAAGTTTATGTAAGATGAGCTTTGGTAATAAAATAGGTGTTTCTGTACAAGCGGATGAAGATATTTATAACTTATCAATCGGTAGTTTTGTAGTTGAAACAACAGAGCAAATCACAGCAGAGAACTTCATTTTGTTGGGAGAAACAACAAAATCTAAAAATATTTTCATTAATGGTGATACAGTTGAAATAGATGATGCTATTGATGCATGGGAAGAACGCTATCATAAATTATACCCAACTGTTGTGAATGAGGATAAACCAACAATTAGCACGCCTCTTTATGAAGCGAATGAAATAAGGAAGAATACGAAGAAAATAGATAAACCAAAAGTTATTATTACGGTTTTCCCGGGAAATAACTGTGAGTATGATTGTAAGGCTGCATTTGAAAGAGCAGGGGCAGAAGCTGAAATTTATGTGTTTAATAATCTTAATGTTGCATCTACTCAAAAATCACTTGAGGTGTTGAGTGACAAGATTAAAAATGCACAGATATTGATGATCCCTGGTGGATTTAGTAGTGGAGATGAACCGGATGGTAGTGGAAAGTTTATTGCCAATGTATTAAGCAATGATTTGATTCGCTCAGCAGTTCAGACTTTGTTAGCGAATGATGGTTTGATTCTTGGTATCTGTAATGGATTCCAAGCATTGGTAAAATCTGGATTATTACCATATGGAGATATTAGTAAGGTAAGTGAGACATCACCTACATTATTTAGAAATGACATCAATCGACATGTTTCGCATATTGCATCAACACGAATTACTTCTAATAAATCGCCTTGGTTATCAAGTTTTAAACCAGGGGATGTACATCATATTGCGATGTCACATGGAGAAGGTAAATTTGTTGTAAATGAGGCAGATGCAAAACAATTGTTTGAAAATGGTCAAATAGCAACCCAATATGTTGATCTTGAAGGGGATACTACAATGAATGGAAATTTCAATATCAATGGCAGTGATTATGCAATTGAAGGAATTACCAGTGAAGATGGTAGAATCTTTGGAAAGATGGGGCATAGTGAACGTTATGAAGATGGACTATATAAAAATATTTATGGTGAAAAAATGCAGAATATATTTGAAAACGGAGTAAACTATTTTAAACGGTAAGAGAGGTGTGATGTCATGAAAATGTTATATGAAGGAAAAGCAAAGCAAATCTTTGCAACAGATGATCCAGAAGAGGTAATTATTCACTATAAGGATGATGCAACTGCTGGAAATGGTGAAAAGAAGGGGACAATTGAAAATAAAGGTGTGTTGAATAATAAAATATCTTCACTCATTTATCAATATTTGATGAAGTATGGTGTTCGTACACATTTTATTAAAACGCTTAATGAACGAGATCAATTGTGCAAGAAAGTTGAAATTGTACCACTTGAAGTAATCGTTCGTAATGCAATCGCAGGAAGTGCTGCAAAAGCATACCATTTACAAGAAGGAACAGCACTAGATGATGCAATTATAGAAATTTGTTGGAAAGATGATGCTTTAGGGGATCCTCTTATTAATGATTATCATGCCGTTGCTTTTGGTTTAGCAACCAAAAAAGAATTAGAAGAGATTTACACCCAAACTAAGAAAATAAATGAATTAATGGTTGAGATGTGGGATACCATGGGAATTCGGTTGATTGATTTTAAAATAGAGTTTGGAAAAACAAGTGATGGTGAAATATTGCTAGCAGATGAAATTTCTCCAGATACTTGTCGTCTATGGGATAAAAATACAAATGAGAAGCTAGATAAAGATCGATTCCGTAGAGATATGGGAAATGTGGAAGAAGCTTATGCAGAAATCTTTGCTCGCTTAGAAAAGAAAGGAGCATAACATGCTGTTTGAAAAGGATTATTTTTTAACTGGTAAAATAAATGAAGAATGTGGTGTCTTTGGTGTTTTTAATGTGAAAGATGCAGCATCACTAACTTATTTTGGTCTTCATGCACTTCAACATCGTGGCCAAGAAGCAAGTGGTATCGCTACAAGTAATAAAAAAGAGATAAAGTGTATTAAAGGTAAAGGGTTGTTAACAGAAACTTTTAATAATCGTGTTATCAAAGGTTTAAAAGGTATTCATGCTGTTGGACATGTACGTTATTCTACTGCTGGTGGTGATGAAATGGAAAATATTCAACCAGTTATGGTACGTTCACATAAAGGAGACTTTGCAGTTTCTCATAATGGTAACATCGTAAATGCGAAAGAGTTACGCGAAGAGATGGAAAATAATGGAAGTATCTTTCAAGGGACAAGTGATTCGGAGATTATTGGACATTTGATTCAACGTGAGCAAGGAACTTTTGAAGAAAAGATTAAAAAAGCAGTTCAGCATATAGAAGGTGCATTTGCTTTTGTAGTCATGCGTGAAAATAGTATGTATGCGGTTCGTGATCATAATGGACTTCGTCCATTAAGTGTTGCAAGTGTTGATAAAGGATATGTTATAAGTAGTGAATCTTGTGCTTTTGATATCGTAAATGGTAGAGATGAATTTGATGTGTTACCAGGTGAAATTCTGAAAATAGATTATGATGGAATCAAACATATTATGTTCACAGATAAAATTCAACACAAGATGTGTGCGATGGAATATATTTATTTCTCTCGTCCAGATAGTAGTATAGATGGAATCAATGTTCATACAGCACGTAAACTATCAGGAAGAATGCTTGCGAAAATAGATTTAGCAGAAGGTGAAATCCCTGCAGATATTGTTGTTGGTGTTCCAGACTCAAGTTTGAGTGCCGCAATGGGGTATGCAGAAGCGAGTGGTTTGCCATATGAATTGGGATTGATTAAAAATCGTTATGTAGGAAGAACCTTTATTCAACCTACTCAAGCCCAAAGAGAGCGTGGGGTGCGAATGAAGCTTAGTGCAGTTCGTGATATTGTAAAGGGAAAACGAATCATTTTAGTGGATGATAGTATTGTACGAGGAACAACAAGTAAAAGGATTGTGCAATTGCTAAAGGATGCTGGAGCTAGTGAAGTACATGTACGCATTGGTTCACCAGCAATTACTCATCCTTGTTTCTACGGTGTGGATACATCGACACGAAAAGAATTAATCAGTGCAAAACAAGATGTAGCTGAAGTAAGAGACTTTATTCATGCAGAATCTTTGAAATTTTTAGAAATACCAAAGATGATGGAAGCCTTTGGAACAGAAAATTTATGTGTTGCATGTTTCAATGGATATTATCCAACAGATTTATATAATTTAGGAGAAACGCTAAAGGAGGAAATGGCGAATGAGTGATAAGTATCGCGAAGCTGGTGTAAATTTAGAAGCTGGTTATGAGTCAATTCGATTAATCAAATCACATGTAGCAAGAACAAAGGTTAAAGGTTCACAAGATTCCATTGGATCTTTTGGAGGCATGTTTGATTTAAGTGCACTAAATATGAAAGAACCAGTTCTTGTATCAGGAACAGATGGTGTGGGAACGAAATTGTTGCTTGCTTTCGCATGCGATAAACACGATACAATTGGTATTGATGCTGTTGCAATGTGTGTGAATGATGTATTGGTACAAGGAGCAATGCCGATTTTCTTCTTGGATTATTTAGCAGTCGATAAAAATCGTCCTGAAAAAATCGAACAAATTGTGAAGGGTGTAGCTGATGGTTGTGTACAAAGTGAATGTGCACTAATCGGAGGGGAAACCGCAGAGATGCCAGATATGTATAGTGAACATCATTACGATGTAGCAGGATTCTGTGTTGGAGCGGTAGAAAAAAGTAAACTTCTTGATGGGCAATCAATTGAAAAAGGACAAACATTGATAGGTTTAGCTTCAAGTGGTTGTCATTCAAATGGGTTTTCATTGATTCGTAAAATATTACTTAAAGATGCAAAGCTAGATTTAAACAAAGTATATGATGGGTTTGATAAACCTTTGGGAGAAGTGTTATTAACCCCAACCAAAATATATGTGAAAGCAATTAAACATGTACTTGAGAAAGTTGCTATCAAAGGAATGTCGCATATAACAGGTGGGGGATTCTATGAAAATATTCCAAGAATGTTGAAAGATGATCTAGGAGTTAAGATTGACATTACTTCTTTTCCAAGACCTAAGATCTTTGATTTGATTAAAGATTCTGGAAATGTTGATGAAAATGAAATGTATAATGTTTTTAATATGGGAATCGGTTTTGTTTTAGCAGTGGAAAAAGATGATGTGGAAAAAACAATGACATTATTGAAAGAAACTGGTGAAGAAGCATATATCATTGGTGAAGTTACAGATTCTGGAAAGGTTGACTTGCAGTGGTAAAGGTAGCAGTTTTTGCTTCGGGAAGTGGAACGAATTTCGAAAATTTAGCGAAAGCAAAATATACAAACGCTAAAATTGTGTTATTAGTAGTTGATAAAGAGGATGCATATGCAATCACTAGAGCAAAAAAATTCCAGATTCCATATGTTTATGTAAATCCTAAGGCATTTTCTTCAAAAAGAGAATATGAGGAACAAATTATAAAATATTTAGAACAGTATGAAATTGACTTTATCGCTTTAGCTGGATATATGCGTTTTATTGGGACATCGTTATTAACGAAATATCCTAATCGGATTATTAATTTACATCCTGCATATTTACCTGCTTTTCCAGGTGCGCATAGTATCGAGGAAGCATATGAAGCCAAAGTTGAACATAGTGGGGTAACAATTCATTATGTAGATGAAGGAATTGATACAGGAACAATTATTCATCAAGAGAAAGTGTTTCTTGATCCAAAATGGAGTTTGGAAGAATTTGAAGATGCAATTCATACTTTAGAATATAAGATGTTTCCTGTGGTATTAAATAAAATATGTGAGGAGGTAAACCATGAAAAGAGCATTGATTAGTGTTTCAGATAAAGAGGGGTTAGTCCCTTTTGCACAAAGTTTGATTTCTTTGGGATATGAAATTATTTCAACAGGAGGAACAAAAAAGGTTTTAGAAGAAAGTGGTGTACAAACGATTGGAATTAGTGAAGTTACCAATTTTCCTGAAATCATGGATGGGAGAGTAAAGACATTACATCCAAATGTACATGGAGCATTGTTATGTGTTCGTGATAATCCTAATCATGTGAAACAATTAGAGGAATTGGATATTAAGTATATTGATTTAGTATGTGTAAATTTATATCCATTCAAACAAACGCTTCAAAAAGCTGGTGTAACACATGAAGAAATTATTGAAAACATTGATATTGGTGGACCTAGTATGTTGCGTAGTGCAGCAAAGAACTATAAGTTTATTCCTGTGGTTGTAGACCCTCAAGATTATGATTCAGTAATCCATGAACTGAAAAAAGATGGAGAAACTTGTTTGGTTACAAGAGAATATTTAGCTGCAAAAGTATTCCGTCACACAGCTAGTTATGATACAATCATTGCACAATATTTAGGTGAAAAGACAGGTGCAAAATTTCCTGAGTCTTTTACGATTACGTATGATAAAGTACAAGATCTTCGCTATGGAGAAAATCCTCACCAAGAAGCAGCTTTTTATAAGGCAGCAGATCCAAAATATTCAATTGCAAATGCGAAGCAATTGCATGGTAAGGAATTATCTTATAATAATATCCAAGATGCAAATGCATGTATTGAAGTCTTGAAAGACTTTGAACAACCTTGTGCTGTAGGAATGAAACACATGAATCCTTGTGGTGTGGGTATCGGGAAAACGATTGATGAAGCTTGGGATAAAGCTTATGAAGCCGATTCTACTTCAATATTTGGAGGGATTGTATCTTTTAATCGTGAAGTTGGGGAAGCAACAGCAGAAAAGCTTTCAAAGATTTTCTTAGAGATAATTATTGCTCCAAAATTTAGTGATAAAGCATTTGAAATATTAACTCAGAAAAAGAACATTCGTTTAATGGAATTGGATACTTCTTTGGAAGTGAATTCAAAATTAAAAGTAACCAATGTAAATGATGGTCTTTTAGTTCAAGATATGGACTTGAAAAATGTTGCTGAAGAAGAACTAACGTTCCCAACAAAACGGAAACCTACAAAAGAGGAATTGGAACAATTAATATTTGCTTGGAAGGTAGTAAAACATGTGAAAAGTAATGCAATTGTTTTGGTGAAAGATGATATGACAATTGGTGTTGGTGCAGGACAGATGAATCGTGTAGGAGCAGCAAAAATAGCAATTGAACAAGCAGGAGAAAAAGCAAACGGAAGTGTGATGAGCAGTGATGCATTCTTCCCTATGCCAGATACTGTTGAAGCGGCAATTAAAGCAGGAGTAACTGCGATTATTCAACCTGGTGGATCAATCAAAGATCAATTATCAGTTGATGTTTGTGATGAACATGGAATCGCGATGGTTTATACAGGAGTTCGTCATTTTAAACACTAAGCTAGAAATAATATAGGATACACAAAACTACCAACTTTATAAGAAAGTGGTAGTTTTTTTGTTATTTAAAATTAAAAAATGAAGAAATAATTAATTATTAAGATGGTAATCAAAAAACTTTTGGTTTTAATTGGATTAGAACACATCTATTTATAGATCGAAAATTATAGCATTTTTAATGGGTAGATGATTTTTGCTTAATTTTATTGTCTAATAAGTTTTTATGTGAAATCTTTTAGAAGTGCTATAATAATATAGAAAAGAAATGAAACACGTGAAAATGTTTATATAATATAGATAAACATATGAAATAGAATCTATGTAGTGAGGTAATTTGATGAGTGAAAAAGAAAAAACAATGATATACATAAAATCAAAATTGAAATCAGGAAGCATTTATACAATTGTATTTACGGTTGCAGTGTTATTGATGTCTTTACTAAAATTAGATTTGGAGGTTATCGTTTCTGCTTATATTGTTATTTTGTGTGCAATTATTTTGGCATTTAATTTTCCTAAAAGGAAGAAAAGTGACGGAAAAGTGCAATATGAGCAATGGGATGGAGCACTTGTAAACGGAGCTTTTATTATAAATATGATTTGGAGTATATACTTATTGGTACCACCATTTGTTTTCTTTTTGGTTAGTGGTATTTAATTATAGAAAAGGTGATGTAATTGATTAGTTGGATAGCAAAACGAATTGTCAATGTTTTTGAAAACAATGAAGTGATGGAACATGAAAAAGAAATCTACCAACATGGATTAGAATTGTGGTTATCTTATGTTAGTGGATTGATTGTTCAAATTATCTTCTGTATTTTTTCTGGCTTCTGGATTGAAACCATATTATTTATTTTGTTTCTTGAAACATTACGTAAGTATGCAGGTGGTTATCATGCAAATACTTATTTAGGATGTAATATTATTTATTTGCTTTCATATTTTATTTATTATGCACTGATGGTTTATGTTGAAATTTTACCAAGTATTAGTGTTATTGGTTATCTTTTATCAGCACTTATTGTTTTAAGGCTTTCACCAGTGACACATATTCATAATCCACTAACAAAAGAAGAACAGAATAAATACAGACAAATTAGTTATTTAATTGTCTTTATGGATAGTGTTTTATTCTTTGTTTTCTATTTTTTATTACCTTATTATATGAATATTATATTTATATCTATGCTAATGAATGCATTATTTATGCTAGTAGGATTGCTATTTAATGAAAGGGGGGGAATCTGAATGAAATTATCAATTTGCGTTGTTGATGATACAAGTGATAGTTTAGAAACGATTCAAAAATATATTAAAGAATATGAACTGTTTAGAAGATCGGATGTTTTTTGCTTTTCAGATTCTCAAAACAGAGGAATTTTAGAAAGAGAATATGATTTATATTTTCTTGATATTGACATGCCAAATTTAAATGGCTTTGAATTAGCTACCAAAATACAAGAACAATATCCAAATACAATTTTGTTATTTGTATCAAATCATAATGAATTTGTTTATGATTCTTTTAAGTTTGATGCCTTTTTCTTTGTACGAAAAGATCATTTTGAAAGTGATATGAAAGATGCTTTGAAATTAGCGAATGAAAAATTACTTCGTAAAGAGAAACGATATATTTTAGAAAATAAAGGTGATAAGCGTACGATTCCATATAATGATATTTTATATTTTGAAAAATTAAAAAATAAAATAAGAATAAAAACGATGAATCATGGTGATTTTTATGAATTACAAAGCATGAAAGGGCTCCAGCAGAAAATTAATTTGAAGGAATTAGGGTTTTGTTTGATTAGTGCTGGAACATGCGTGAACTTAAATAGCATTGTGCGTTTGAATGGCAATGATGTGTTTTTAAAAGGAGACATTAGTTTGATTGCAAGTCGCAGATATTTGCCTGAATTAAAGCATGAATATCAAAAACATTTGATGGAGAGTGATACATAATGCCAATTTCTATTTTTGACTTAACCATCAATGTTGTGGAAGCTGTCATCTTTGTGCTTTTTCTGACTCGTTATTTTCAGATGAAAAAGTCTTTTACTATGACATATTTCATTTTATGGGTTATCTTCGGAGCTGTTGGAGTGACCATCATGAATATTTATTTAGGATATGAGAAATATTTTACATTTCTGATTTCGTTGGGACTTTATTTTCCTTGGTTGCTTGTGTTTGCCAAAGGGAGTGTGTTGGAAAAGGGGTATATAAGCCTTTTTATGATTCAATTGAATGCAACGATTATAACGACTAATTTAATCCTCGGTTCTTTTATTGTGTATCATGGTATTGAAATGGCGAAGATTTTAAGTGAACACTATGAAGTGATGTGAACCCATAAAGTTGGACACGTTATTATTTAAGCGCTTAAACTTGAGGATTGTTCTCTGTATGCTACAGGGGATAATCCTTTTAGTTTG